>CAYGKL010000078.1:0-14623 GCA_964350505.1 uncultured Roseivirgaceae bacterium
TGCCACATCTGTGCCACAATCTTAATTATCTATATTTCAGATACTTACAAAAATACCTATTCCGTTAATCAATTATTTCGTGTCAATTTGAAACGTTCACTTGTCTCATAATGGCACAATTTATACATTCGTCTTAAGACTCACTTATTCTAAGGAAGCATGTCAAAAATTGACGGTAAAATATTGGTATTAGATGACGATCAAGGCGTACTCTACACCGCTAAAATGATCTTGAAGCAGCATTTTGAAACCGTCATTACTGAAAAAGATCCTCTAAAATTAGACTTTCTGCTCAATCAGGAAAATTACGATGTCATTGTACTCGACATGAACTTCTCTTATGGACTGACAAGCGGTAAAGAAGGTATTAAACTACTTAGGAGAATCCTAGAAAAAGATCCTGAAGCCCATGTGCTTATGAATACCGCTTATGGCGATATAGACATTGCTGTTGAAGCCATGAAAGAAGGGGCAGTTGATTTTCTAGTGAAACCATGGCAGAAGGAAAAACTATTGGCCACTGTAACCTCCATCTATGAATTGAGCCAAACCAAGAAGGAGCTAGAAACCATCAAAGCAAGCCACAAAATTGTGGTGAAGGATCAGCAGCGAGAGTTCGATGACATCATCTCTACCAGTCCGGCAATGAAGCCCGTTTTTCAAGCCATAGACAAAGTAGCGGCAACTGATGCCAATGTGCTCATACTCGGAGAAAATGGTACTGGCAAAGAGTTAATTGCGCGAGCAATTCATAATAAATCATTAAGAGCAGATGAAAATTTCATCAAAGTAGATTTAGGAGCTATTAGTGAATCACTTTTTCAGTCAGAACTCTTCGGGCATGTAAAAGGAGCTTTTACAGATGCCAAAGAAAACCGCCCCGGTAGATTTGAAATGGCGAATAATGGCACGCTATTTTTAGATGAGATCGGTAACCTTTCGCTGTCCATGCAAGCCAAACTACTCACAGCCATTCAATTCAAACAAATAACCCGCGTGGGTTCCAATAAGGCCATTCCATTAGACACTCGTTTAATTTGTGCCACTAATATGCCTTTGTATGAGATGGTGGATGAAAGTGAATTCCGACAAGACCTACTCTATCGCATCAATACTGTCGAAATAAAGCTACCTCCTTTGCGGGAACGCATCGAAGACATTGAACCCCTCGCTCGTCATTTCTTGAAACTCTATGGCAAGAAGTACAAGAAGGAGAAAATGAGATTGAACGAAACGACAGTGAACAAACTGAAGTCCTACTCGTGGCCCGGCAATGTTCGCGAATTACAACATGCCATTGAAAGAGCCATCATCATGTCGAGTTCTCACCTTCTGGCCCCTGAAGACTTCTTATTGATTGAAAGACCGAACCAGAATGTAATTGCCAGCGATACTTACAATATGGAAGATATGGAGAAGCAAGCCATACAAAATGCAGTAAGAAATGCCGATGGCAACTTAACACAAGCGGCTAAGTCCCTTGGGGTTGGAAGAAGTACATTGTACAGGAAAATGGAAAAGTATAAACTGTAAGAGGTTCAATACTGAGTGATTGGATTTGAAATTCGTTTTCATTTTCATTTTTACTTTCTACCTTATCCTTCAATTCTCAATAACTAAGAATCTTCTATTCATTATTAATGAAATCGGTATTTGCGCTGCTCTTTTTATTTGTCCTCGGGAGTGCCATGGCGCAAGAATCTATTGATGATGTAGCCAAACTCATCCGTGAAAGCCAAATGAAAGATGAAACCAATGATTGGGTATATTTTGGAACTTATGGATCGAAGCTAAAAGGCATTGACAATGCTTCCTCGGCTTTCTTAAACATAGATGGACAAACCACCGTAAGAATGTATCTCTTGGCGAAAACAGACTGCTACATGTACTTTGATGTCCGCGATCAGCAAGAGCGATATGTTTTCGGAACGAACGACCCAATAAGCCTAGAAAATGACCTCATGGGCTATAAAGCAGCTACTTCTATCTATACTTATGATGAAAGCTCGTTGATGAATATCAACTTTGGAATTAGATGGGGCTGTAAAAATATGCTCGACACTGAACTGCGTTTGCTGGTTTTCTATGTCAATAAAAACACCAAATAATGGAGTATAAGTACTTCAGGTGGAACATTGTGATTCGCATAATTCTCCTGCTGTCATTGGGGTACTCTGCCATATACGTACTTACATCCACTCATTTTTGGTTAGTCTCTTTCTGGCTCATTTTAGCTTGGCTCATTGTACTTGTTAACCTTGTCCAATATGTTGAACGTTCTAGAAGAGAGCTTGCCTATTTCCTTTTATCCATCAAACAAGGAGATTTTACCAACACTTACAACTATAAAAAGAAGACCGACCTGAACTATGCTTTTCATGAAATCAACCAAGTAATGAAAGAGCTAAGTCAAGAGAAAGCCTCTAACCTGCTCTATTTGCAAACCATAGTTGAACATGTGCGAGTAGCTGTTATTTGTTTCGATAAAGATTTTAAGGTGAAGCTTTACAACCAAGCTGCCAAGTCCCTTTTTGGCAAAGGACAAGCTACTTCGATCAAATCCATCAGAAACATTTCAAACGACATTGCTGAGGCTATACTACAAATGAGGAATGGAGAAAAAGAGTTGATTAAAGCCAACCTCAATGGTCAGATGTTCAACCTGTCTATGTTAGTAACTGAATTCAAACTCAAAGAAGAGAATTACAAACTGGTCTCCTTCCAAGACATCAAAAATGAACTAGAGGCTAAAGAAATTGAGTCATGGCAAAAGCTAATCAGAGTGCTAACCCATGAAATCAAGAATTCGGTCATACCCATTTCTACACTCTCCGAGGTTTTGCTACAAATGCTCAAATCAAAAGATGGCACGGTTGACCTTACAAAATTAGACCAAGAATCAGTAGAGGATATAGTGGGTGGCATTGAAACTATAGAAAGCCGAAGCAAGGGTTTAGCACACTTTGTTTCCACTTACGACAAGCTCACCAAAATACCCAAACCTAAAATTGAAGTAACTAATCTTAAATCATTGATTCATAATACACTAAAACTTTTAACTCCTAACCTTGAAAAGCATAACATCAAACTGAATACAGCCTTGAATGATTGTAAACTCAGCTTAGATCCAGACCTGATTGAGCAAGTAATTATTAACCTTATGAAGAATGCCATGGAGGCTGTTCAAGCCATAGGTGAACCTGTAATTTCCATTAAGCTAAATGAGAATACTGATGGAATTCATATAGCTATCTCAGACAATGGAACAGGAATCCCTGATGAAATTTTGGAGAATATTTTCGTGCCATTTTACACCACTAAAGAGGACGGTTCAGGCATTGGGCTTTCACTTTCTAGACAAATTATGAGGTTGCATAAAGGTCAGCTTTCGGTGAAAACCTCTACAGAAGGAACAACATTCAATCTCTACTTCCCTTCCTCCAATCACAGGTGAACTTAAAAAGGCAATATCTGATATCAACTTTTTTAGTATTCTTAACATTGTATTCGAAACAATCACTTTTCTTTGACGTCCTAAGCTTATCACTAAATTTTTCTTTGCATGACGCGTTTGAATATTCTGTTACTAGTGCTTTTTATCAGTACTAACCTATTAGCTAATGACCCCTACAAATACATTGTCGATCTAGTTAATGTAAAAGACGACAAAGTAATGGTCACCTTGAACCCGCCAAAAGTTAAAGGCTCAGCTATTACCTTCTATATGCCTAAAATTGTACCTGGAACTTATGCTATCGCGGACTATGGCCGGATGGTCTCAGATTTCAAAGCCTTTGACAAAAAAGGCAGAGAACTAAAGGTAGATCGCATAGATGACAACTCTTGGAAAATTAGTAAGCCAAGGAAAATCGATAAAATCACTTATTGGGTTGAAGATACTTACGATACCCAAAAAGACGGGCCTGATATCTTTCAACCAGCTGGAACTAACATTGAAGATGATAAAAACTTTGTCATTAACACTTCAGGCTTCTTTGGCTATTTCGAGGGAATGAAGAAAGAAGCTTTTGAACTCACCTTCATTAGAGATAAAGGCTTTTATGGTGCCACTGGCCTCGAATTCAGCGAAAATCAGCCAATTGTTGGAAAAATCATTCAAGAAGGATCAACTTCCGACCCACTTACCATTGATGCTGACAAGTTTGATGTAGAAGACTATGACAGACTTGTTGATTCACCCATCATGTACAGTAAAGCTGATACCGCCATTATTAAAGTAGCCAACACAGATGTGCTCATTGCCAGCTACTCTCCCAACAATCGAGTTTCTGCCAAGGAAATTGCCGAAAGTATTGAAGAAGTGTTAGTGGCTCAAAACAAGTTTCTGGAAGGTAAATTGCCAGTTGATAAATATGCATTTATCTTCTATTTCACCGATCAGCCGGTAATGAGTTATGGTGCTTTGGAGCATTCTTATAGCTCATTCTACTACATGCCAGAGCAGACTATTGAACAAATGAAACAGCAATTGAGAGACTTTGCAGCTCATGAGTTCTTTCATATAGTAACTCCTTTGAATATTCATTCAGAAGAGATTGGAAGCTTCGATTTTAACAATCCAAAGATGTCTCGTCACTTGTGGTTGTACGAGGGAATGACAGAGTATTTTGCAGGTAGTGTTCAGGTTAAATATGGCTTGGTTACACCTAATCAATATTTAGGAATGCTTCAGGAGAAAATATTGACTTCTCAGCAATTTAAAGATGAATTACCCTTTACAGAGCTTAGTCTCGGTGCATTAGACGAATATGCCGACCAATATTACAATGTTTATCAAAAAGGTGCTTTAATAGGTGCAGCCTTAGACATTAAGCTACGTGAACTTTCGAATGGTGCCTATGGCGTTCAAAACATGATGGCCGATTTATCTAAGAAATATGGCAAAGACAAATCGTTCAAAGATGAAGAGCTATTCAATGAAATTGTAGCGCTCACCTATCCTGAAATCAAAGACTTCCTTGAGACCTATGTTTCTGGTAGCACCCCACTTCCGTATAAAGAAATCTTTGAAAAAGTAGGTGTTAATATTCTCGAAAATGGTAGCACTGAACAATACTCTTTAGTGATCAACCAAAATAACATTGCCATGACTCAACATAACGGCAAACCAATGCTAGCCATTGGTAATGAAGCAGCTTTAGATGAATTAGGTAAAGCTTTAGGCCTTGTAAAGGGAGACATTATTGTAAAAATGAATGGAAAAGACTTTCCACCTCTCGGTCCAGAGATAAATCAATTCATGGGAGAACAATACCAGAGCTTATCTTCACTTGATACATTCACAATGAGCGTTCTAAGAGATGTTGATGGTGAGAAAATAGAGGTGTTATTATCTGCTCCGAACAAAAAGATCAGCATTCCTGTACCATTAGGTATAGAGTTTGCGCAAGATGCTTCTGCGGAACAACTTAAGCTCAGAGATTATTGGTTGAAACCAGCTTATTAGACCCCAAAATTGATAAGAGCCCCTTTGGATGCTTTGATAGTCCGAAGGAGCTCTTGTCTTTTATAATTGCGAATGCTACCTTTCAAAGGATAACTTAGAAAGCATGCAAACCTTCAACTTAATGACACACTCACCTTCGTTTGCGAGAATGAGAAGCTTATTGCTCGGCATTGTTCTTCTTTCCATCTCAATCAAAGCATTTTCTCAAAGAATCAATGAAGGAATAACAGCATATGAATCTAATGATCTTCAAAAAGCGACAAAGGTATTCGCTCTCTTTAAGGCGTCTGCCTCTGAATATGCCACAGCCCAATATTATTTAGGTAGAATCGCTTTCGATTCAAATGAATTTAATGAAGCCATTGAGTATTTTGATGAGGCAATTAAAAGCGATCAAAATAATTCCAATTATCACACTTGGCTTGGCAATGCCTACGGTAGGCTTACTCAAAATTCTAGCAAAATCAGGCAAGGCTTCATCGCTCCAAAAATTAAAAACAGCTATGAAAAAGCGATTGAAATTGACCCAAAGAATATGGATGCCCTTTGGGGTTTGGTAGAATACTATACTCAAGCTCCTGCTTTTATGGGTGGAAGCTGGGAAAAAGCCGCGTCTACCGCTGAATTAATCAAAGAAGTCGATTTAGCTGAAAGCTATAGAGCCTACGCAACAATTTATTTAAGACAAGATAAATTTGATTTAGCAGAGGAAGCCTATGTTAAGCTTGCAGAGACAGACAAGAATTACCAAATGTCATTAGGGACATTCTATCAGAACTATGCCAGCTACGAAAAAGCTTTTATGGTTTTTGAGAAAGTTTACAAAAACGACTCAACTAACCTGAACGCTTTATATCAAATAGGTAAAACTAGCGCATTATCAGGCCTTAAGTCTGATGTTGGGATCGATGCATTAACGAAATATCTCAGCCAACCTCTCATTGAAGGCAACCCTTCCTATGCTGGTGCTAAAATGAGAATAGCCATGATCTATGAAAAAACGAATCAAAACGAAAAAGCTATCTCATTTTACGAGTCAGCCATAAAAGATGAGCCAGAGATGGAAGAAGCTCTGGCAGGATTAAAACGTTTAAAATAAAACTAATAGACGATTATTTCGCCTTCCAAGCTACTTGTTTTGCAGTTTCACCAACCGTTACAATCAATCTAGTTGGACCAGGCACCAGCACCAAGCGCACTTCTTGATCGGGGAAATCATCAACCTGAACTGGCACTCCCTCTCCATATTCGATATCGTAACTGTATCGGCCCGATTGATCTTTCTGATTACGAATGTAATTCTTAGCGAAATAAGCGATGGGTAACAACACATCATTATCTGGACAAAACTCATCATGAACAAGTGCTATGGCCTCCTCAAGATCAGCCCCAAACTCTTCGATAAAGTCATCCTCTAAATCGTGTAACTCCTCTTCCAAATCATCGTATCGCTCATCGCTATATTTAAGCTCGTCAAGCTCATTAATCTTATCTGCTATCAGAGCGAAATCCCTATTCAGTTTATCTACATCCATGAATTATAGTTTACATGCAAATCTGTTGAGTTCCTCCTAAACTTCCAAACACAATGGTGAGAAGTTCTATGATATTTAAGCGGCCATAGAGATTATAAAAGAGCATAATGAATAGGCTTTGGAATTCTAACTAAACGCCCCTCATAAAAACCCAGACATTAAAGTATGGATTGAATATACATTCCCAAATCGACTAATGCTTTCCAAGATACTTCTCAGGTAATGGATAGGCAGCATTCTCTCCCATCCAGAAGACGCTTACTATAAACCAGCGGTCTTTACTACGAAGAAGCTGAATACTATTGATTCCTCTGGCAAAAGGTTTTTCATCATCTGCCTTCCTGCGCGACTCATAGGTACTGAAAATGTGCATAATCGTACCATACTCCTCTGCCTCACGAGCGATTTCTACCTCAAAGAAACCGTTGGTTTCTAATCCCGCTCCAGCCTGATCAATATATTGTTGCACTGTCCAAATTCTGTAGCTCACCTCACCTGTTTCTGCATTAAGTCCAGTTGGCATTAAGCGCCCTTCAGGAATAAAAAGGCTTTTCATTCTGTTCCAGTCTCGCTTCTCTCCTGCTGGACCAGAGATTACATCGTATAAAGCTGCAATAATCGCATCGGGTGTGGCTACATCTTTAGGGTCTGCTATTTGCCCCTGAACTTGGGCTGTTAATGAAACGATAAAAAGGAGGACGATTAACTTCTTCATGGCTCTGGTTTAGTTGCTAAAGATAAGGAGTTTAAAGGAAGTAAATCTTGATGGTTGAAAGCTAAACTATGGCATTCAGTCGATGTTCAACCGACACTCTAGAATAAGAATTATAATCAGAAAGCGAAAAGAGAGGCTCCTATTGTCAAGTCTCCTTCGTTGTCTCGTTATGAAACACAGCCCTCAACCTAAGAACAAACAAACCTTATTTACAGTACTTAGCGATAGCTTCTATAGCATCATCGGCCCCTAGTCCTTTGGCTCTGTTGAAGTCATTACAAGCGCTTCTTGTCTGATTTAGGGCAATTTTAAGCGCTCCCCGAAATAGGAAGGCTTCACCATTTTTGTTATCAAAATTAATGGCTTGATCGTAATTCTTTTTAGCCTCATCGAAGTCTCCTAGCTGGTGCATTGAGCGACCTTTGAGCAAGTAAGCAGTAGACACTCTTCCGTCTACCTCTATTACTTTGTCGAAATAATAAACGGCTTTGGTAAAATCTTTGGCATTGTACCAATACTTGCCCATGCTTAGGTTAGCGTTTACATTTTCTGGTTCTAATTCCAAAACGCGGTCAAAGTCGTTTCTTGCATTACTCAACTGACCTAACTCTTCATAGGCTCTGCCTCTGTTATAAAGTGATTTTACATCTTTGGGTTTAGTAGCCAAATATTCATTGTAGGCTTCAATCGCCCCTTTGTAATTACCATCCTTAAAAAGCTCATCAGCCTCTCTGGTAACACTTGAATTGCATGCGCTGAGTACCATTATCATTCCCACAAGCAACAATTGACCTACTTTATTCATGATTTTAACCTATTTCCGATTTAAGCTGCAAAGGTAGGTTTTTACTATTCATTTGAAAAGAAAAAGGGGCACTAAGGCCCCTCTTCTCAGGTAGGGTGAAAGATCTACCCACTGCAGACCTAAGTCTGCTACCCAATGTCAAAAACTCAAACAACTAGTTGGCATTGTTCAAAGGAGTATCCAAAAAAATAAGCCACTGATTTACAGTGGCTTATTCATTTCATTACAATATTTATTATCCCAATGCGGGAAAGATTCAATTAATTTTAGACCGCAACGTTGTTTTCACGCAGTGCATCATTCAAAGAAGTTTTCAGGTCTGTACTCGCCTTTCGCTTCCCAATAATTAAAGCTGTAGGCACTTGATACTCACCTGCCGGAAACTTTTTGGTGTAAGATCCTGGAATTACAACTGACCTTTCTGGTACATATCCTTTGTATTCCACTGGTTCAGGGCCAGTTACATCAATGATCTTGGTGCTACCTGTAAGTGTAACGTTAGCGCCAAGCACGGCTTCCTTACCTACTCTCACACCTTCAACCACAATACAACGAGAACCTATAAAGGCATTGTCTTCAATAATGACAGGAGCCGCCTGTAAAGGCTCTAATACGCCCCCAATGCCAACTCCACCACTCAGGTGAACATTCTTACCAATCTGGGCACAACTGCCCACTGTGGCCCAAGTATCTACCATGGTACCTTCATCTACATATGCACCAATATTAATGTAAGATGGCATCATAATCACACCTCGGCTCACATAAGCTCCATATCTAGCAATGGCATGAGGAACTACTCGAATTCCTTTTTGAGCATAACCCGTCTTTAATTTCATCTTGTCATGAAATTCAAAAGGCCCTACTTCTATGGTGCGCATTTCTTGAATAGGGAAATAAAGAATCACTGCTTTTTTGATCCACTCATTCACCACCCAACCCTCAGATGTAGGGGTTGCCACTCTCTTGTCTCCACGGTCCAGATCTTCAATAATAGTTTTGATAGCAATTACTACCTCCTTATCATGCAAAGTCGATCTATCGTCCCATGCCTTTTCAATGATATCTTTTAGTTCCATTTATTAAGTAGAAAATTTTATCTTTAATTCTGTTGAAGAAAAAGACCAAAGTAGTCATTGCCTCGCTGCTTAAGCCAATTGATGACACTCGCATGTATGAGAAGTTCGGCCTTTCGATGGCTGAAACAAATAAATATGATATTAATATCATAGGCTTTGACTCAAAAAATGTCCGAAGCACTGAAGGCATATCATTTCATCCCTACGATCCTTTCGATCGTACTGGGCTGAAACGCATATTTCAACCTTTGAAAACCTTCCGAAAATATATTCAACTAAAACCTCAGATCATCATAGTTAATACCCATGAATTACTGATAGTTACATCGCTATACAGAATATTATTTGGCTGCAAATTTATCTACGATATCAGAGAAAACTATCTGAAGAACATTCGTGACACCAATGTTTTTCCAAAAGCCTTAAGGCCTATAATTTCCTCTTGGGTTAGACTGAAGGAATGGCTTTCCAAACCTTTTATCAACCATTATATTCTGGCTGAAAGAGTCTATGAAAAGCAACTCCCCTTTCTTTCACAACACATTACAATTATTGAAAACAAGTATGCATCTCAACCAGAGGAGTCAACAGCCTACAGAGATCCTGACCCAAGCCACATCGATCTACTGTATACCGGAACCATTTCGGAATCGAATGGCGTATTCGATGCCATAGATATTACCAAATCATTGCATTTATTAGATAGTAAAGTAAGGCTCAGAATTGTGGGTTACTGTGCCTTAAAGCGTGATTTAGTAAGACTACAACAAGAGATTGAGCATCATGACTTTATTGAATTGAATGGAGGAGATCATTTGGTACCTCATGCTGAGATAGTAGAAGCCATTCAGAAAGCAGACTTTGGCTTTGTGCTAAAGAGATCGAACAATGGCACCAACGATGAGAAACTCTTGACTCGACTTTTCGAATATACAGCGAATCAATTACCGATTCTTTTACTAAATAACCCTACGTGGGTATCCTTTTGTGAAGAGTTCAATGCAGCAATAGAAGTTGATCCACAAGACTTTGATGCGAAAGATCTATTGCATTCTATGACGACCAAAAAGTTCTATAATCAGGGTGATACTTCCCAAAGCTTGTGGATAAGCGAACAATCAAAACTGCTTTCTTTGCTAGAGTCACTTTAAATCGCTCACGACCGATTTATTCATTTTTTTAGCCTAGCCTAAAAAATTTTATTTTCATCACTAACATATTCATAATCAATATTTAAGAATTTCAAATAGTCAATTTTACAAGTAATTAGGCTTACTATATATTTTTTTTAGTCAAATCTAAAAACTACCTTTGAACTCTAATTCAAAGCCAGTGTATAGTTTATCTGAAGAGAATTATCTCAAAACCATTTACCACCTTTCCAACCATGGAAAGGAAAGTGTAAACACCAATGCCATTGCGGTAGAAATGAGCACCACTCCTGCTTCTGTCAGTGATATGATCAGAAAGCTATCTAAGAAAAAAGTGGTGGACTATCAAAAATATAAAGGAGTCAATATCTCTGAAAAAGGAAAGGATGTTGCGCTGAAGATCATTCGGAAACATCGCCTTTGGGAAGTTTTCCTAGTTGAAAAACTAAACTTCCATTGGGATGAAGTACACGATATAGCTGAACAGTTGGAGCACATAAAATCTCCCCTATTGATCAGTAAACTCGATGAATTCCTTGGCTTCCCGAAGCACGACCCTCACGGAGATCCGATTCCTGACGACAATGGTGTATTTGCCACTGTAACCAAGGAACCGCTCAATGCTATTGAAATTGGAAGCAATTGTAAAGTACTGGGCGTGAATGATTCCAGTTCTTCCTTTTTAAAGTACCTCGATAAAGTTGGTATTTCCATCGGCTCACCATTGAAGGTCGATGACCAGAACGAATTCGATGGCTCTGTCGACATTACTATTAATCAAGGCAAGAGCATCACTATCTCGCAGATTGCAGCTCAAAACATCCTAGTTACCATCCTATGATCAAAAAAACACTCCTCCTCTGTTTATTATTTGCTTTCATTGGCTCTTGCAATCCTCAAAATAAGACGGATAACGGTAAGATCATCGTTGTTGCCACGACTGGTATGGTGGCAGACATCGCCAAAAACGTAGGTAAGGACTCCATTGAAGTATCGGCATTGATGGGCCCTGGGGTAGACCCACACCTTTATAAAGCCACTCAAGGTGATCTCTCACGGCTTCAGGGAGCAGACATTATCTTCTATAATGGGCTTCATTTAGAAGGTAAGATGGGAGAAGTCTTTGAAAAATTAGAAAGAATTAAAACAGTTGTGCCTATTGCTCGGGGCATCAGCGAAACCATGCTACTTGATGATCCTATCTATCAGGGTACCTTCGACCCGCATATTTGGTTCGATGTTAGCCTTTGGATGCAGACAGTCACGGAAGTGACGAATACTTTAATTGAGGTTGAGCCAGAAAGTCGGGACTATTTTATAGCTAATGCAGAAGCTTATCGCAGCGAATTGGCAGAATTGCACGAATGGGTCATTAACGAAATTCAAAACATCCCTCCTTCCAAACGCATACTGATTACCGCTCACGATGCATTCAATTACTTCGGAAGAGCTTATGGCATTGAAGTAAAAGGACTGCAAGGTATTTCTACCCTATCAGAATTTGGATTGAAAGACAGGGTCGACCTGATCAATTATATCGTGGAGAAACAAATCAAAGCGGTATTTGTCGAAACCTCGGTTTCTAAAAGAAATATTGAAGCCATTGTGGAAGGCTGTTCTCAAAAAGGGCATCAGATTGAAATAGGTGGCAACCTATACTCCGATGCCATGGGAGCTGAAGGCACCCAAGAAGGAACTTACTTAGGAATGGTTAGAGCAAATGTGAAGACCATAGTTGAAGCATTGAAATAGGAAGCAGTCAAACAGAAAACAGGAAACGGTTTTCCTGATACCCGATAACTGAACAAAAATGAAAATACAAGCAAAAGATCCGGTAGTTGAATTTCACGATTTAACGGTCTCTTATCACAAGAAGCCGGTTTTGTGGAATATTGACATGACTCTTCCAAGAGGTGCTCTGATAGGCATAATTGGTCCAAATGGAGCTGGCAAGTCTACCCTCATCAAATCTGCTATGGGTTTGCTCCCACTAGCCTCTGGCTATGTGCGAATTTTTGACGAGGCTTTGGATGATGTGCGACACAAAGTGAGTTATGTGCCTCAACGTGAAAGCGTAGACTGGGACTTTCCTACCTCGGTGCTCGATGTGGTACTAATGGGCAGATACGCCAAACTAGGTTTGTTGACAAGCCCAAGAAAGGCCGATAAAGAGATGGCTTTGAATTGCCTGAGAAAGGTAGGTATGGAAGCCTACACCGATCGGCAAATTTCACAGCTTTCAGGTGGACAACAACAGCGGGTATTCTTAGCCAGAGCTTTAGCCCAAGAAGCTGATCTCTACTTTATGGATGAACCTTTCGCGGGAGTTGATGCAGCAACCGAATCAGCAATTCTGGCCATTATGCAAGAAATGACGGCTCTAGGAAAAACAGTAATTGTAGTGCATCACGATCTGCAATCTGCTGCTGAGTTCTTCGATTGGATTGTACTGCTCAATATGAGATTGGTGGCCTCAGGTCCAATAGATAAGATATTCACGAATGAAATGCTTCAAGAAACCTATGGTGGTAAACTGACAGTTCTGGCCGAAGTTGGAGAACTAGTGCGCAAACGACAAATACCAAGTAGGGAGAAATATTGATATGGAAACCTTAAAAGAATTCTTTTCTTTCAGCGATCCCAGCATCATTTCAGTGACTCTTGGTGCCATATTACTGAGTGCATCTTCTGCAGTAGTAGGGACTTTCACCTTCCTAAAGAAAAAAGCATTAGTAGGCGATGCTGTGGCACATTCGGTTTTACCGGGGATCTGCTTGGCCTTTATCCTTTCAGGGACTAAAAACCCACTTTGGTTGATTATTGGGGCTTTTATAACTGGCTGGTTGTCATTAGTAATCATCGATAACATCACCCTCAAAACAAAAATCAAGGAAGACACTGCCATTGCATTGATCCTCAGCGTTTTCTTCGGTATCGGAATTCTACTCCTCACCAATATTCAGCACTCAGGTAATGCCGCACAAACCGGTTTAGATTCTTTTCTTTTCGGAAAAGCTGCAGCATTGGTAGGTCAAGACCTGATCATTTCCGGAATTGTAGCCATCATTCTTTTGGCTACCGTGGCCATGTTCTTCAAAGAACTAAAGCTCATTGCCTTCGATGCCAATTATGCTAAAGCTTTGGGCATACCCGTCAAAGGTTTTGACTTGCTCCTCACCTCGCTTACTGTCCTTGCTGTGGTGACAGGAATCCAGGCTGTCGGTGTGGTGTTGATGGCTGCCATGCTCATTACGCCAGCCGCTGCTGCCAGATTCTGGACAAATGATGTTCGCGTCATGGCAGTGCTAGCCGCTTTCTTGGGAGGCATCTCTGGCCTTTCAGGTGCCTTTGTAAGCTATGCCGCTCCTGCCATGCCAACAGGTCCATGGATTGTGATGATCATTTCGGCCATAGCCATTGTCTCTTTCTTTATCGCTCCCAAAAGAGGCATCATCTCTCGAAGTATTCAGCAAAGAAAGCTTCAACGCATGATCATGGACGAAAACCTACTAAAAGAACTTTACCATTTGGGTGAAAAAGACGAAGACCTTTACAAAGCCCGAAGCATTGATGAAATCATCGAAGAACGATTCTTTCCAAAGGACAGGCTAAAGAGTTCATTGAACCGATTGAGGCGTGAAGGTTTCTTAACCCGTCAGCATGGAGAATGGAAATATACAGAAGCAGGTAAGCAAAAAGGCCAACGTGTGGTAAAACTGCACAGGCTTTGGGAGCTATACCTTTCAAAATACATGAAAATAGACCCAGATCACGTGCATGAAGATGCTGAAACTATTGAGCACATCATCACCCCTGAACTGGAAAAAAGATTAGAGAAAATGCTGGAATACCCTGAAATGGATCCGCATGA
>CAYGKL010000078.1:14723-17139 GCA_964350505.1 uncultured Roseivirgaceae bacterium
GAAGTCGGAAGTCGGGAGACAGAAGTCGAAGGATCGACCTAATGAGACGGAAAATAAATGAGAATACTGATAACTGATTTACCATTAACTGATAACTAATCCGAATGGATGCCTTATACATCATATTAACCGCCAGTTTATTTGCCATTTCATGTGGCTTATTAGGTTGCTTTTTGATTCTTCGGAAAATGGCCATGGTAGGTGATGCTATTTCTCATGCCGTACTGCCAGGTATTGTCATCGCTTTCCTGTTAACAGGCACGCGCGATTCCTTCGAAATGATAATAGGTGCAGCCCTTCTCGGCATCTTCAGCACCTTCCTTATCGAGTTCTTCCACAACAAAGCAGGGCTTCAAACCGATGCAGCGATTGGAGTCACGTTCACTTGGTTATTCGCATTAGGCGTTATTCTCATCTCTGTTTTTGCAGGTCAAGTAGATTTAGATCAAGAATGTGTTTTGTATGGCGAAATAGCCTATGTGCCCATTGACCTTTGGATTTCCGAAGGCGGCACTATCCTAGGGCCAAGGGCACTCTGGGTTTCAGCACTGACGTTGATCGTGAACATTCTATTTATTAGAGTTGGCTTTAAGCAATTGCACCTCACTACTTTCGACCCAGCTTTTGCGGCCACCATAGGCATATCTGTCTCTGTATGGAATTATCTATTGATGGGTGCCGTATCCATGACCACCGTAGCGGCTTTCGATTCTGTAGGTGCCATTCTGGTGGTAGCTCTTTTGGTAGCGCCTCCAGCAACCGCTTATTTGCTCACCGACAACTTCCGCAAAATGATGCTGATTACCGTAGTAATTGCCATCATCAGTAGTACTTTGGGTTATTTTCTAGCCGTATGGCTAGACGGGTCAATTGCAGGTGCAGTTGTAACCGTTACAGGTATACTCTTTATGTTCACCTTCCTTTTCTCTCCTACCAATGGCATTTTGATGAAGAAAAGGCTGCAAAGAATTGAATCGAAAAAGCTCAAAGCTGAGATCGCTTAGGAATCATCTGAATCGATCTTGTATCTTTGCGCCATGCAGGGATTGGCACAGAATCAGGAAACGATTATCGCTTTGGCTACACCTCAGGGTATTGGTGCCATTGGTGTAATCAGACTAAGCGGAAAAGAGGCTATCGATATCGCCAACAAGGTTTTTAAAGGAAAAGACCTCAGTACGCAAGAGTCGCATACCATCCACTTTGGCACCATTCGCGATGAAGAAAATAAGATCCTAGACGAAGTGCTTATTTCACTCTTTATTGCCCCAAAATCCTTCACAAAAGAAAATGTGGTGGAAATATCTTGCCACGGCTCCAACTTCATCATCAAGCAGATCATTCAACTGCTGATCAGAAAAGGTGCACGTCCGGCTAAACCAGGAGAATTCACCAAACGTGCCTTTATGAATGGGCAGTTCGATTTAGCCCAAGCAGAAGCCGTGGCAGACCTTATCAATGCCGACAGTGAAGCGGCACATCATGCGGCCCTCAATCAAATGCGTGGCGGTTTTTCAGGGGAAATCAAAAAGCTACGCGAAGAGCTGATCCACTTTGCATCCATGATTGAGTTAGAACTCGATTTTGGCGAAGAAGATGTAGAATTCGCCAGTAGAGAAGACCTCAAAGCATTGGTCAATAAGCTCTTAACCGTTGTCAACGCGCTCATTCAAAGTTTCGACTTGGGTAACGTAATCAAAAATGGAGTACCTACCGTAATCGCTGGTAAACCCAATGCAGGCAAGTCTACCCTACTCAATGCTTTGCTAAACGAAGACAAAGCCATTGTCTCTGACATCGCTGGCACTACACGCGACTTTATTGAAGACGAAATTATTATTGGTGGTGTGGCATTCCGCTTTATCGATACTGCAGGACTCAGAGAAACCACCGATGCCATTGAAAAAATTGGTGTGGAGCGCACCCATGCCAAAATGAAAACCGCCTCCATGATCATTTACCTTTTCGACCTTTCACAGGTAGACATTGTGGAAATGAACAAAGAAATCAATGTATTGGAGAATACTGGAGTGCCTTTCCTTAAAGTGGGCAACAAAGTCGATAAGGTAAGTGAAGAGCTTGTTGCCCAATTACAAACACAGCATCAGGACATGCTTTTCCTATCTGCCAGCAATCTTGAGCATGTGGAACTTTTGAAAGAACGTATCTTAGAGCTGGTCAACCTCAACAAATTCAAACGAGGCGACACTGTGGTGACGAACATCCGTCACTACGATTCCTTGCTCCAAACCAAGAACGCTCTCATGAATGTGATCGAAGGCATTGATGGCCAAGTCACCAACGACTTTGTGGCCATGGACATCCGCCAAGCCTTGCACTACCTCGGTGAGATCACTGGAGAAATAACAACCGATGATTTATTGGCGAATATTTTCTCGAAGTTTTGTATCGGGAA
>CAYGKL010000079.1:0-8434 GCA_964350505.1 uncultured Roseivirgaceae bacterium
AGACTCGATATCTTTTATCGGAAAGGCTAAATGAAAAGGAGTATTCATAGGTTAGGTAATTAGGTAATTGGTTAATCGTTGAACGGTGTGAATTTAGTATTTAATTATCTTCAGAAAAGCATTCTTAGAGATTCGTCACTTTTAAGGTTTGGTTGGTCACTTTAATTGGAATTGGAATGGATCAATGGTTAATGTTGAAGAAAAATTGAAATGAATAAAGTCAAAGTGTTCAGAGGACTAATCTTGTTTATAGTCCTTCTATACATTGTCAAACAAGCTTTAGTAGATATAAATTTGATATCCGCTCAGTATTTTAAAAGATCCTTTGAGTTCTTCCAGAATGAGATAACTCTTACTAATAAATATTGGGATATACTTCCTATTCAGCTGTTTACACATGATATTATTCTTGCAGTATTGGGAGTCATCTTTTTCCTTTTTATTCAAAAATTCGATAAAGCAAAACGTAATTATCTGTCTTACTTACTTTTTTTATTGCCCTGTGTTGTCTTCGGGTACTTATTAGCGGAGTACGATCAATTGATAAATCCTTATTACTTTCTTAAGTACCCAGCACCAATAATTACCAATAAGTTCTCATTATTTACACACCTCATTATTAGAAATTCAATTGAGTTATTCTCACTCTTCTTTCTGGTTATTTCGGTTTACTGAATAGAAAAACTATATATCAAAGGGACGTTTTTTGAACAGATAAACTTGCTTCCAAAGTCAAGTATATTCATCACTTTACTTCTTCCTGTAGTCACTCTTGTTTTTGTAACAATTGAAAGCTTTGCAGGAAACGCACAATTGCAAATGTATATATCATGGCAAGTATTAATTTGGTCAAGCTTTCTTTGCCTTTTAGGTTTAACCCTAGTCATATTCTTAGCCAAGAGTAAAAAAGGATTTCATCTAATCCGTTTCTGGGAGGTTTTTGAAATCTATTTAGGTATTATGACGGCCGTCTTGTGCTTTTCCCTATTTAGAAAATTCCCTTTTGGGGATAACTTCCTGAAAAATTTAAACGATTGGACATTTTACGCATTTTTTTTCATTGGCTTTATTCCGTTGGTTTCAGGCTATATTGGTTTCAAGCTCAATCAAAATTTGATAGCTAAAAGGCTCGAAACATTGAATGTCAAGTCACAGCTTGATGGACTCAAATCCCAAATTAACCCGCACTTCTTATTTAACTCATTGAATAGCCTCTATGGATTAGCATTGGAAGAGAGCAGTCCTAAAACCTCTACCGGCATTCAGAAACTCAGTGAAATGATGCGCTTTATGTTGCGAGAAAATGTAGAGGATAAAATTGAAATTGACCGAGAGTTCGAGTATGTGGAAAACTATATTGAGCTTCAAAAACTAAGAATTGATGGTAATGAAAAAGTCAAATTAGACTATCACATTGATCAGGCCTGCGAAGGTAAAATTACTCCAATGCTCCTTATTCCATTTATTGAAAATGCTTTTAAGCACGGTCTGAGTGCCCATCATAGTTCATGGATTAACATTCAACTCAACTGTGATATGAATGCCATTCTTTTGAATGTGAAAAATAGCAACCATAAAAAATCAGGTTCAAAGGATGAGGAAAGTGGCATTGGTTTAGAAAATGTCCGCCAAAGGTTGGCTATGATATATCCAGAAAAGCATTTATTTCAGTTATTTGAAGATGAGGAAACATTTGAGGCCAATATTAAAATAGAACTCTCTTGATAAGAGCCATCGCCATAGATGATGAGCCTATAGCGCTCAAAATAGTTGAAGAACACGCTTCTAAAATCCCTTTTCTCAAGGTTGAACATTACTTCACCGATGCTTTTGCGGCTTTAGATTTTCTCGAAAACAATAAAGTAGATCTTGTATTCCTAGATATCAACATGCCAGATATCTCTGGCTTAGACTTTCTAAAGGCTTCGCAAAGCAAGTTTCAAACTGTTTTTACTACTGCCTATCCCGAATATGCTGTCCAGAGTTACGAATTCGATGCAGCAGATTATTTATTGAAGCCTTTTGAATTCGGAAGGTTCCTAAAGGCTGTGATGAAAGTGAAAGAAAGACTTCACCAAGTGAAGGAAGACTATTTCTTTGTAAAGTCGGGCTATGAATACGTTCGTATAAATTTCGAAGATTTACTTTTTGTCAAAGGAGAAGGCAACTACTTGAAGCTTGTTGAGACTCACCGAAATTCTATGACTCGAATGATATTCCAAGAGCTTATGAAGCTGTTGCCCGAACAGTTTATCAATGTTCATCGCTCGTATGTGATCAATAGAACCAAAGTCACTAAACTGGAAAAGCATCAGGTGGCAATAGGTGAACATTTGGTGCCTATCAATGCCGAGGGCTTTGAGAAGCTAAAGGCTACTATGGTCTAATTGGAGATTCCCGTTTGCACGGGAATGACGGTTAAAATAAAGCTTACGGTACCAGTCATGCTGAGGTACAAAGCATCTTATCACACCTTACGAGTCTTTCAAAATGGATAAGTTTCCTCGCTCACTCGGAATGACTGAGACGGTGTTGTCTAGTGTTCAACAGATGTTCTGAGTATTAGCCGGTGTTTTATACCCTGCTGAATAACTGATAAGGCTGGCGGTAACAGTTATGCTGAGGAACGAAGCATCTTATCACACGTTGTAAGACTTTCATACTTGACAGGATTCCTCGCTCACTCGGAATGACTAAGCCTGTATTGCATCAGGCAAAACAATCATTATGAGGAAATGATACAGTAATAAAAAATCAGGGCTTCACTTTGAATGAAACCCTGATTCTTAATTCTGATTTAAAAGCTTTCGGATTAACTGAACACTGAACTACCAGCTGCCGCCTGATCCGCCACCACCGAAGGAACCGCCACCGAAGCCGCCAAAGCCACCGCCTCCACCGAAACCTCCTCCGCCACCACGGAAGTTATCCCAATTGTTGTTGCTTCGGTTGCTGCCCATGCCGCTGCCCATCATCATCCAAGCCCACCACGGAATACCGCGTGAACCAATTCCTCCTCTTCGTCTTTTTCCGACAATGGCCGGAATAATAAAGAAGAATAAAATGAATAGCGTAAAGAATGGAAAGCCTTTTTTACCTTCTTCTGCATTTCGCTTGCGGTTTTGGCCGAATGTTTCAGCTTTAAACTCACCGGAGGCCAATTTGAAAATTGCGGTTGTCGCATCATCCAAGCCTTTATAGAAGTTCCCCTCTTTGAAACGAGGGTTCATATAATCTTCACGAATGGTAAAGGTTGCTGCATCAGGAATAGATCCTTCCATTCCATAACCTGTAACTATGGCTGCCATTCTATCATCTATAGAAACAACTATGAAAACACCGTTGTCTTTTGCAGTTCCAACGCCCCATTTCTGACCCGTTCTTTGTGCAAAGTCAACTACCTCATAACCGCCTAAAGACCTAACAATAAGTATGGCCACCTGAGTAGAAGTGCTATCTTCATAGCCCAACATTTTATTCTCCAAAGCATTCAGCTCTTGCCTAGAAAGGGTACTGCCGGTTAAGTCTGTGACTAATCTTGGTGGATTAGGCTTCTCAGGAATCCCACTTTGCGCAAAGCCTAAAGTGCTTACTGATAATAGAAGTATGATGATTAAGTTTCGCATGCTAGTTTTTGCCAAATGAGATATCGTCCGATAATTCGTTCTTGTCGTCTTTCTGGTAAGGGAAGTGTTCTTTCAAACGCTCTCCTGCACAGAGAATACCTTCTACCAGACCTTGAGTTAAGTCGCCTGATTTAAAATGCTGAAGCATTTTTTCCTTTGTGATGTCCCAGAAATCATCTTCAACTTTCGTATTAATCCCTGCATCTCCAATGATGGCAAACTTATGATCTTTTACAGCCATGTAGATGAGCACACCATTGCGAGCATCTGTCTTGTGCATATCGAGCTCCGCAAACATTTGCGCAGCCCGATCTAACACATTTTCCTTTTTACAGCGATCTTCAAGGTGCACCCGAATTTCACCACTTGTATTTACCTCAGCCTCTTCAATAGCCGCTTTAATACGCTTCTTTTGATCCGATGTAAAACTTGCCTCTGCCATTAGTCAAAGCTTACTTCTGGTGGAGTTTCAGAACCAGCCGTTGCTTGGAAATAGCCCTTCTGATCGAAACCAAACATGTTAGCATAAAGGTTTTTCGGGAAACTTCTTATGTAAGTATTATAGCCCTGCACCTCTTGATTAAAGTTTCTGCGCTCAACCGCAATTCTGTTTTCGGTTCCTTCTAACTGCACCTGCAATTGTTGAAATTGGGTGCTGGCCTTTAAATCAGGGTAGCGTTCTACGGTAACCAAAAGTCTGCTCAATGCTGAACTTACCCCTTGTTGCGCTTGCTCGAAATTAGCAATAGCCTCTGGTGATAAATTACTTGGGTCTATACTCACAGAGGTAGCTTTGGCTCTTGCTTCAATTACACCTGTAAGCGTCTCTTGCTCAAAATTAGCATACCCCTTTACTGTATTTACCAGATTAGGAATCAAGTCAGACCGTCTTTGATACTGGTTTTCAACTTGTGCCCAAGAAGTATTGATTCCTTCATCTCTTTGAACCATTGTATTATAGGTTCCTTTTATACTCGAATACCCGATTAATAGCAGTACCACCACTACAATCAGAACAATCCATTTTTTATTCATCGTCAAATTGGTTTTGTAAGAAATTACGTCATTAGCACTGCAACATATATGCTAACTTTGTTATCGGACAATATGACAGATAAGCGTAGCAGAATGGACACTCAATCTTTTAGAAAACACGCCCACGCATTGGTAGACTGGATGGCTGATTACTTTGAATCGGTGGAAGACTACCCGGTAATGTCTCAGGTGAAGCCAGGAGACATTCTCAAACAAATACCAACCAAAGCGCCAACCAAAGCAGAGCCTTTCAGTAATGTGATGAAGGACTTTAACGACATCATCATGCCTGGCATTACCCATTGGGAAAGCCCAAACTTTATGGCCTATTTTCCAGCCAATAAAAGCAAAAGTTCAGTTTTAGCTGAAATGCTCATGAGCACCTTGGGTGCGCAATGCATGCAATGGCTCACTTCACCAGCTGCCGCAGAATTGGAAGAACAAATGATGGTATGGCTACGCGAAATGTTGGGTTTGCCAGAATCATTTACCGGAGTTATTCAAGACACCGCATCAACAGCTACACTTTGCGCTCTTTTAACCGCAAGAGAGAAGGTTACTAATTATGAGATCAACGAAAAGGGCTTTGACGAACGTAAGTTTACGGTATACTCATCCGAGCAAATACATTCATCTATAGATAAAGCAGTTAAAATCGCTGGTTTTGGCCTTGAGAACTTAAGAAAAATTGAGGTCGATGGCGCTTTTGCTATGATTCCTGAAGAGCTGGAAGCTCAAATTGAGAAAGATAAGGCGGCAGGTTTCATTCCCCTTTGTGTAGTATCAGCGATTGGTACCACAAGCACAACGGCCATTGACCCAATTGATGAAATTGGAGATATCTGTTTGAAGCACAATGTATGGCACCATGTAGATGCGGCCTATGCAGGAACAGCCTTAGTCCTTCCTGAAATGAGGTGGATGTCGGAAGGTATTGAAAAGGCAGATTCTTTTGTTTTCAACCCGCACAAATGGATGTTCACCAATTTCGACTGTACGGCATATTTCGTGAAAGACCCTGTGAGCCTAGTGAACACCTTCACCATTACCCCTGATTATCTGAAAACCTCATTCGATGGTGAGGTCAAGAACTATCGTGATTGGGGAATTCCGCTGGGCAGAAGATTCAGGGCACTCAAATTATGGTTTGTGATTCGCGAATTTGGTGTGGAAGGCATTCAGGAAACCATTCGCAAACATATCTCCTTAGGAAAATGGCTAGCTCACGAAATTGATAAGCATGAAGATTTCGAATTGATGGCACCCGTTCCAATGAATACGGTTTGCTTTAGATACATTAAAGGTGAAGCAGCGCATTTAGACCAGATCAATGAAACGATCATGAATGAGATCAATAATTCTGGCAAATTGTTCTTCACACAAACTAAGCTAAATGGAAAGTTTGTTTTACGTTTAGCCTTCGGAAACACTAATCTAGAGGCCTACCATGTGGAAAACGCTTGGAAGCTTATTGAGCAGACCGCCAAGGGAATAAAACTTTAAATAAGCTATCCGGTTCCTTTCATTATGAAAAGTTTATCAACAATTGTCTTAGCACTCCTAATTACTACATCGTGCAATATTGAAAAGAGCAGTAAGGTTAATGAGGCGACTACTTTCTTCAAAACTGACGATTCGACCAAGCTCTTTTTCAAAAACGTAAGAAGACCATACTATGATGTTGATGTAATGGAAGAGGCTCAACTGGAAATTTATCGTTTTAAAAAAAGAATAAAAGAATCCGATCAGCCATTATTGAATCTAAGCATAGTCAACAATTGGATGAATGATGAGGCCTACATTCTCATTGAACCGAATGAGGCAGCCGGTCCTATGGCCGAATTGCATTTAAGGTGGAAAGATGTTAATGATAATTCTGGTGATATCATGATCGAGAGCCAAAATAAACAAAGCCAGGTGATGTTCGCTGCAGAAGTTTATGAGCAAATAAAGAAAGGAAGCAATTTGTACTTAGTCCGAAATAATGAAAATGTGGACATTCTGAATGACACCAAAAGCAGAGAAGCCTTTCGCATTTCTATGTTTGATTATTTCAGGCTAACTTCAATAGACTGAAATCAAATAACACACATGAATTCAAAAGGCATAGTTCTATTCATATTCATACTCATTGTTGGGTGTACAGAGAAAAAACCAAAATTTGACTACATCGATCAAGAGCTAATTGATCTATCGCTAAGTAATTACTCCTTTAATTTTTTTCAGTTCGACCGCATGAGACATTATGATCGAGACACACTCGAAACTTCACGGAATCAAATATTAAGACTGAAAAAACGGGTGATAGATAACAATAGACCAATTGTTAATTTATCCATTGTTATAGATTGGAAGTACAATCAAAGTCATGTTTTGGTTGAACCAAATAGTTTGATTGAAAACCAAAATAAATTCGAGATACTTTGGAGAGATCCCGAAGGCGTAAGAGGAATTATTCTCTTTGAGGATGGGAACAAAAAGAAACACCTTGAATTTGCCGCACAAGTTTACGACCAAATTATGCGTGACTGTGAGTTTTATTTAAAAACTCCAAATGAATATATCCCAATATTAGATGACATAAAAAGCAGGAAAGCTTTTCATATTACCATGTTAGATTATTACGGATTGTTAGGAATTCTTTAGTGACTTTCCTCTTCGTTCTTCTTTTTCCCTTTGAATAGGGCATCGTGCTGAGAAACAGCTCCTACAAAACCGATCAAAATCACAACAATCCAAATGAATGTATTAGCTCCGCTAGCAATTGGTGGGTCGAATAACATAGCTTTCTTTGTTTAGGCTGCAAAGATATATGAAAAGGTTAATGTTAAGAAGTGGTTCACTATTTTTTAACAAGTGTGTAACAATAAGGCAATTCTGCAGATCAAAATGTAATATAAAGTTAACCTTTCAAAAGGTGTCAAATAGTCCTTTTGGCTCTAATTTCACAGAAAATAAAAAAACCTCATCGAATGAGAAATTCCCTGAAGGTAGAGCGCAAGAGGAAAAAAATAACTCAAGAGCAGCTAGCCGAAATGGTAGGTGTATCCAGACAGAGTATTAATGCTATTGAAAGAGGCAAATATACTCCTTCAACAGCCTTGGCGCTTAAAATATCTGAGATCTTCAACACCACTGTCAATCGAATCTTCGAGTTAGAACCTATAGATTATCAAAATAAAGTCTAGCAAGAACAATCAATTAAGCCTACTCCCCATGAGCAGTGAGCACAAGCTTTCTTGAGCCACCATAATTTCTGTGCTCACAAAGGTAGATGCCCTGCCACGTTCCCAAGTTCAACCTTCCATTGGTAATTGGAATGGTCACTGAAGGACCCAATAATGACGCTTTGATATGCGAGGTCATATCATCTGGTCCTTCAAAAGTGTGTTGATAGTGCAAGCCATCTTCAGGAACAAGTATATTGAAATGAGCTTCAAAGTCTTCCCTTACAGTCGGATCTGCATTCTCATTGATGGTTAGACTGGCAGAAGTGTGTTTAATATGTACATGAAGTAAACCAACCTTAATTTGTTTAATCTCTTCAAAGTTAGAAACCACGTCATGGGTAATCAGATGAAAGCCTCTAGGTTTTGGCTTAAGAGCTATCTCCTTTTGGAAATACATTAGGCTTCCGTGCCTTCCTGAAGTTTATGGGCGTTTTCTGCAATTCGTAATTGCTCCACAAAATCGTCTAATTGACCGTCCATTACTGTTGGCAAATTATGAACCGAATACCCGATTCTATGGTCTGTCACTCGACCTTGAGGATA
>CAYGKL010000079.1:8534-16915 GCA_964350505.1 uncultured Roseivirgaceae bacterium
CCACCTGCGCCTGAACTTCGGTAAGTGTCTTTTTTCACGTCTTTCATGTCTATGTGCACATCCACATCTTCTACTTCTGGCAGAACTGCCACTGATGCAGCTGATGTATGCACCCTGCCCTGAGATTCTGTTACCGGAACCCTTTGTACTCGATGCACCCCAGATTCAAATTTCAATGATCCATAAACGTCTTCTCCAGAAACACCAAAAACTATTTCTTTAAAGCCTCCCGAGGAAGCTTCGCTTAAACTGATTAATTCCTTAGTCCAACCCTTAGTATCAAAAAAGCGCTCATACATTCTGTATAGATCGCCAGCAAAAATGGCTGCCTCATCTCCTCCAGCACCAGCACGGATTTCCATGATCACATCTTTGTGGTCATCAGGGTCTTTTGGAATAAGTAACACCTTTAAAGACTCCTCCAATTCCTCTTCACGCGTCTCCAACTCATCAAGCTCAGCCTTGGCCATGTCTCTAAAGTCTTCATCCTTCTCAGATCTAAGGATATGCTTGGTAGATTTGATATTGTCTTTCACGTTCTGATATTCATCGAACTGAACAACAATCTTCTCTAAATCTTTGTACTCTTTATTCAGTCTGGAATAAGCTTTCATATCAGACATTGCATCTGGCTGAACAATGAGTTGAGCCACCTCTTCGAATCTATCCTTTATTGCCTGTAACTTATCGATCATAGAATTAGTATTAGATTGCAAAATTAACAAACAAAAACAATTGCTGTTTACCTTTACAAAAACATCCCAAGGAATTAATGTCAAGAAACTACCTCTTTTTACCGATTCTCCTTTTCTGCATACTTAGTTGTAGCGATCAGAAAATAGATACAACGAAAGCTCGCGAAGAGATGGAGGCCCGAGAAATTAAGGTAGTCTCTGATGCCAGAATATTGGATCAGGCCATGGATTTAGGCAATGAGTTATCAAAAAGCTTCTCTTTAGAGGCCATACCAGAACCAATCACGGAAACTTATGTTTTCAATATAGACTTCGGAACAGACTCTTTGTATCAGAAAGACTACTATTTCTTCGACATGGCGGATCAATTGAGCGGCAAAAGCCTTATGGTTTTGGAGGCCTACAAATACAATAGAGATAATGGCATTCAGTCTGAACCTAATGTTCAAAAAATAGAAAATGGAGTGAAACTGCTTTATACCAAACCAATGATGGCCAATGACACCACATTGGTGGGTATGTGGTCCATAATATTCAGTCGAAAGCAAATAGTATTGAGTATTAAAGACTAAACTGCTTTATATCTAAAGCAATCTGTGGTGTGATCATTCACAAGTCCACAGGCTTGCATGTAAGCATACATAATTGTACTGCCCACAAACTTAAAACCTCTCTTCTTCAAATCTTTGCTCAAAGCATCCGACTCAAGACTTGTGGCAGGTACTTCTTTCATTGATTTTGGGGAATTCACAATCGGTATTCCTCCCACAAAAGACCAGATATATTGATCGAAAGAGCCAAACTCCTTCTGCACTTCCAGAAATTTTTGTGCGTTGATAATTGTGCCTTGAACTTTAAGGCGGTTTCGAATAATGCCAGGATCGAGTAAAAGAGCCTCCACTTTTTCTTGTGTAAACTGAGCCACCTCTTCTGGATTAAAATCTGCAAATGCCGCTCGATAACCCTCTCTCCTTTTCAAAATAGTAGCCCAGCTCAACCCCGCCTGAGCGCCCTCTAAAATCAAAAACTCAAAATGCGTTTTATCATCATGAACAGGAACACCCCATTCTTCATCGTGATATTTCACATATTGATCGAAAGTGTTTTCGCACCAGGCACAGCGTTTTTTCATAGGGCTAATATTTAATGCACATAACTAGCAGCATTGATATCAATTGTACAACCGGTTGAATGGTCTGCCAAACCTGAAGCCAAAAGAACAATCATTGGAGCTAGGTCTTTAGGCTCGGTCAATTGGTTAAGCGCAATATCATTCAGCGCAAACTCTTCACCATATTGGTCCATAAAGTCTTGTGCCATATCCGTTCTTACAAAACCAGGAGCAATATTAAAGGCTTGGATATTTTGCTTACCGTAATAGCGTGCAATGGATCTGGTCAAAGAAACTATCGCACCTTTAGAAGCACCATAGGCCAAATAATCTGGGGTGTCTCCTCTAAAAGCTGCTCGGGATGAAATATTAATGATTCTTCCTCCACCATTCGAAATAAAATGCTCGATAAACAGCTTGCATAGCAAGCCTTGAGCCCGGGTGTTGACCGCAAAAGTAGTGTCCCAATCATTCACCCAGTCATCATTAGAAGCCGATATGTCTGAAGAAATAGCAATTCCGGCATTGTTGATCATTACATCAATTCTTCCATATTCGTCAACTACTTGCTTAAACAACTGAATGAGTGCCTTTGAATCTCCAAGGTCCGCCTGAAAGATTTTTGAGCCTGCATTCAGCTCTTTCAAAACTGATTGCGCCTGATTTTCATTAGAATTAAAGTGCAAAGCTACTTTCGCATCAGCACCTGAACAGGCTTTTGCGATGGCTGCGCCAATGCCTCTAGAGCCTCCCGTAACCAAAACCACTTTTCCACTTAAAGAAATTTCCATGTCATGTCCAATTAAGGTGAATAAATTACATTGTAATCGTTAGCTTAAAATCTTAATGTAAGCAATTACGATTAAGCCTTAAACGAAATTATTATGAAGAATAATCTTCTCACCTCAATCTTAATGGGCTTCCTTGCGCTTTCAGCATCAGCTCAAACTGTTTCATTCGAAGAATACAATCCACCATCCTCATTGGTTGTTCCTGAACATCCGGTACAAAAAGCCAAATTCCCTTTCATAGATGTGCACAGTCATCAATGGCGAATGGGAGAAAGAGACCTCGATGCCTTAGCTGCCGAAATGGATGGACTTAATATGGGTCTAATGGTCAACCTTTCTGGAGGAAGCGGTAAAGCCATTGCCGATGCAACCACCAACATCAATGCTAATCAACCTAAAAGGTTTGTCGTTTTTGCCAACCTCAACTTCAATAATTTAGACGATAGTTGGGGTCAAAGAGCCGCAGAGCAATTGGAAAGAGATGTGGAGCAAGGCGCAAAAGGCTTAAAGATATTTAAGAGTTTAGGCTTTTCAGTAAATGACGCTGATGGTAATCGTGTAGCGGTTGATGACCCAAGACTTGATCCTGTTTGGGCCAAATGTGGAGAATTAGGAATTCCTGTACTTATCCACACTGCCGACCCTAAGCAGTTTTGGGAGCCATTCGATGCGAACAATGAAAGATGGTTAGAGCTCAAAACACACCCTAGAAGAAAAAGAGAAGATAATGACCCTGCTCCTTTTGAAACGCTGATTGAAGAACAGCACAACGTTTTCAAAAAGCATAAAAACACCACTTTCATTGCTGCACATATGGGTTGGTACGGAAATGATTTAAAGAAGCTAGGCCAGTTACTCGATGAAATGCCAAATATGATGGTAGAGATTGGTGCTGTCATTGCAGAATTAGGAAGGCAGCCAAGAATGGCCAATGAGTTCTTCGCAAAATATCAAGACAGAGTGCTTTTTGGAAAAGATGCCTACAACCCAGAGGAGTATTATACTTATTTCAGAGTGCTCGAGACAAAAGATGAATACTTCCCCTATTATAAGAAGTATCATGCGTTTTGGAGAATGTATGGTTTAGGCTTACCAGATGAAATCCTTAAAAAACTTTACTACAAAAACGCCTTAAGAATTATTCCTGGTTTAGATACCAGCAATTTTCCCGATTAGTTGATCCGTTGAAAATCCCGTTTCGGTTAACAAATCCCCTAGTCCACCCTTCTTCTATTCAAGATGGACAACCAGCTGCTTACGTTTGTAGTATGCAAACTAGGCTACATAAAAGTCAACAGCTTATGAGAAGTTTTTTACTCATTATCGGAATAGGTATTGGTTTGCTTATCGTAGTAAACCAAGCCAAGGCCCAAGAACCTAGTCCTTTTATCTATGGGGAAGTAGAAACCATAAATGGAGATACTTATAAGGGCCCAATAAGATGGGGATCTGATGAGGTTTACTGGGCTGAAATGTTCAACACGGTAAAAGCTACAAACGACTTTATGAAGTTTCTCTCCAAGAAAGAAGTTGAAGAACTGAACAAGCAGCAAGGTGAAGGGTCAAGCTGGTTGGGCATAGACCTTGGCGCCTTGAGTATTTGGGAAGATCGTTTCTCAAGAACTCAGCACCAGTTAGACCTTCAGTTTGGTGACCTCAAATCTGTAGAGCCTACCAGTAGATCGAAAGCGAGAATTACCCTCAAAAATGGGGTAATCTTCGAGGCTAGTGGCAGCGGATATGAAGATGTTGGTGGCAGTGTAGTCATCTACGATTTCGAACTCGGAGAATTTGCCATTCGATGGGATAGAATTAGAGAAGTGAGATTCATGGCAGCACCTGCTGGTACAAAATCAGGTTTCGGAGAGCCTATTTATGGTAAAGTGAATGCAGGAAGAAAAGGAGAGTTCAAAGGAATTATTCGTTGGGATAGCGATGAAAGATTTCTGGATGAAATACTCAACGGTAAAGACAGAGATGGGGAAAAAGACATTCCATTCAGAAGCATAAAAACCATTACTAAAAAGGGAAATGGTGTAGACGTTGTACTTCAATCTGGAAGAGATTTCTATCTCACAGGATCTAACGATGTAAACAATGAAAACCGTGGCATTATCATCTTCGACCCAGAAGTAGGTCAAGTAACCGTTCCATGGAGAGATTTTTACGATTTAGAAATTATTGAACCTTCTGCCGCCCTTTCATTGGCTTACGATGACTTCCAAAACCCTAAAGGCATCTCGGGCACAGTAGTTACAGTCGATGGGCAAGAACACAGAGGCTTGCTGGCCTACGATCTAGATGAAGCTTGGGAATTCGAAATGCTAGATGCTAATGATGATGATGTAAAGTATCAAATTCCTTTCCGCCATATCAAGAGCATCATCCCTAAAAACTATAGCTATTCAAGTGTTATCCTTCGGAATGGAACCAACCTATTGCTCGGAGGTGCCAGAGATGTAAATGACTCTAACGATGGTATTCTGATTTTCCCCTCAAAGAATGCGGAACCCATTTATGTGAGATGGTCAAAGATCGATCAAGTGATTTTTGATTAACTTTTAGGTTGTGAAGTTCAGTCGTAAACTTATCATTCAACTTGTTGTCACTTTCCTTATTGTAGGAGGGGTCTTCCTAGCGCTTTACCTAACAGAAGCTGATAAAGAACTCAACCTGACTGCCGGTTGGATTACAACCACACTGGCCATGGTTTGGGTTTTCAACAGACTGCTAACCATTAAACTAGATAAAAAACTGCCTTGGTTAAAATTTGGAAATAAGCGATTCTACTGGCAATTGGGGCTCGGCATACTTGTTTCTCTACTGATCATTAACATCAGCTATTTAGGGCTAAAGCTAGGACTCACAGTAGATCCGCCTGATCAGCAGCAAATTATATCAATGAACGTTTTAGGTATTTTGGTGTTACTACCCACCATTTCCATCAACTTTGGCATTCAGTTTTTGAGCAATTGGAAAACAGCACAACTCAACTCGGAACAGTTTCAAAAAGAAACCATAAAAGCCGAGTTGACCACACTGAAGAACCACCTAGACCCACACTTTCTCTTCAACAACTTGAACATTCTGTCTTCTCTCATCAGTAAAGACAAAGATTTATCTCAGAGCTATTTGGAAAAATTTGCCGATGTGTATCGAAACATACTTCAAAGCAGCCAAGAAGAGTTAGTAACACTCAACGATGAATTGAGGTTTATTGCCAGCTATTTATACTTACTCGAAATACGTTTCGAGGATACCATACAGACATTTATTGAGGTTGAAGCCAGTGATCAAAGAAAATACCTCCCTCCTCTAACCCTTCAAATGCTGATAGAAAATGCCATTAAACATAATAGTATTTCGGAAGTGCGTCCTCTCAAAATTCATATTTCGAGTCAGAATGGATTCATTTCAGTGAAGAATAACTATCAGCCTAGAAAGGTTGAAATTGAAAACAGTAGCCAGTCTGGCTTAGAAAATATTAAGAAGCGGTATTCATACTTCACGGATAAACAAGTTCAGGTTTATCAAAATACTGATAGTTTTATCGTGAAAATACCGTTGGTTGAATTTGAAGATTAATGAGCATGAAGGTTGTAGTATTTGAAGATGAAAAACTGGCCTCAGAGCGTCTGATTGAATTGATTCAAGATTTACGACCAGGAACAGAAGTTCTTGCCTCCTTAAAATCAGTTGAAGCAGCCCTTTTGTGGCTCGAAAACAACCAAGAACCAGATTTGATCATAAGTGATATCGAATTGCTAGATGGCTCTAGTTTCGAAATTTTTGATCAGCATCCTCTCCAATGTCCTGTCATCTTCACAACTGCTTACAACCAATATGCCATCAAAGCATTTGATGTAAATAGTGTGGATTATTTGCTCAAACCTATTCAAAAGGAAAAGCTTTCTCAGGCAATGGAAAAGTATGATCAGCGCAAAGGTGCATTGAACTCCAATTCATTAGATATTGAGAAAATCCGTGAAGTTATTCAAGGTAGTAATGTTCAATACAAATCGCGATTTTTAGTTAAATATGGCCAAAGAATAAAGGCCATTCCGGTAGAGCAAATTGCATACTTCTTCTCTCAAGATAAGCTGACGTATTTGGTAACCTTCGATGGAAAGAAGCTTCCTCTAGATCAGACATTAGAAGAATTAGATGGAGTTCTCGATCCAAAAAACTACTTCAGGGTTAACCGCAAATTCATAGTGCACTTTGATGCCGTCAGCGATATTCATCCCTACTTCAAAGGTCGTGTAAAGCTCGTCCTTCAACCAGAATCTACTGAAGAAATAGTGATCAGTTCTGAGAAGACTCCGGTCTTCAAGCAATGGCTAGATCAATAGGCTGAATCAGGCTTTCCGGTTCGGTCGTTACATCTCCCGATTCAGTTCAATGATACCCCGATAGAACTTGAGAGTATTGGCTAAAAGCATCAAGGATGCCATTTTTGACCTGTCAATTAAAACAAAAGGTCATGAACTCAAAATTTAAACTCGTTACAATCTCAGTCGTCATGCTACTGATTTCTACAAGCATGAAAGCTCAAGAAGGTTTCATTTACGGCAAACTCACCACCATTGATGGTGATGTTTACACAGGCCAAATTCGTTGGGGAAAAGAAGAGGCCTACTGGACAGACATTTTCAATGGAACTAAAGAAAGCAATGAAAACTACCGCCACCTAAGCCGAGAAGACAGAGACAAACTCCGAGATAAATCTAGAAGAAGAAATAATTGGAGTAGTACTTGGGTAAGCTGGGGAAGCAGTAGAAGCGACTATGAAACCACACATGAATTTCAAGCACGATTCGGTGACATTTCAAGCATTGATATAGATAGAAGGTCTGAAGTTAAAATGACCATGCGCAATGGAGAAGAATTTTACATTCAAGATGGCTCTAACGACTTTAATGCAGAAGTAAGAATTATGGATGAAGAACTTGGGGAAACAGGTTTTAGATGGAGCAGAATCGAGAAGATCGAATTCATGAATACCCCTAGTAACCTCAAAGCCACAATGGGTGAAGCACTTTATGGAACCGTTGAATTTTATGGAGGCGAATACACTGGAATCATTCAGTGGGATCATGATGAAAGACTTTCAACAGATGTTTTGGATGGAGATACTCGCGATGGTGATGTTACTATCGAATTCGGTAACCTTGCATCGATAGAAAAGGAAGGTTCTGGAAGTAATGTAATCACCAAATCGGGTAGAGAAATGTTCTTGAGAGGGTCAAACGATGTGAACTCTGGAAACAGAGGTATTATTGTCACTACCGAATTTGGAAGAGTCGACATTCCTTGGAGAGAGTTTAAGAAAGTGACTTTCAGCGATGCGCCTTCAAGCGTGAAAAAGTATTCAGATTTCGCAGGCTTGAAAAAGCTTTCGGGCACAGTAACCACAACAAACGGAGAAAGCCTATCTGGAGAAATTATCTATGATTTAGATGAAGAATACACTTTCGAAATGCTCCAAGGAGAAGACGATAATGTAAGTTATATCATCCCGTTTGAGTCTGTAAAAAGCATAAGTCCAAAAAACTGGGATTACTCCAACATCGTTTTGAAAAACGGATCTGAGCTCACGCTCGGAGAATCAAGAGATGTAAGCGAAGAAAATGATGGAGTTATTGTTTTTGTAGGTGGCAGCCCGAAATTTGTACTCTGGGAAGATATAAAGGAAATTACCTTCAACTAGGCATAGCCAAAGGTTAAAAGCTCTTCATTATGTATTTTACTTAAAGGTCGCGTTTGGTCACGCGACCTTTTTTA
>CAYGKL010000080.1:0-16672 GCA_964350505.1 uncultured Roseivirgaceae bacterium
GGACCTATGGTCACAATACCCGTGGAATTACAGGCACCATCTTGATGACCATCCACTCAGCACGGTTTTCAATTCTAGTTTTTGCATCACGGAAAGCTTCAACTACTCTCAGTCTTTTTAAAGCTTCTGCTTTTCTCTGCTGAGAAGTATCAGTTGCTGCTTGGTGACGAAGTGCATAAGACATCTCGTCTAATTGCAATCTTGAAAGTAGCATCTCAAGACCTTCAGCCCCCATTTTCGCGATGAATTTTTGTGGATCGTCATCATCCAACATTTGATTCTCACGAGGTAGTTTATCTAGAATATCTAAATATTCATCCTCAGTTAAGAAATCCATGTATCCTATGCCTTCCTCTTCTTTGATACCAGCTTGAACCACCACGTATCTTTCATAATAAATAATCTGGTCCAGCTTCTTAGTTGGTAAACCAAGAAGGTATCCGATTTTATTAGGAAGAGATTTGAAATACCAGATATGAGCAACAGGCACCACCAATTCGATGTGTCCCATTCTTTCTCTACGAACCTTCTTCTCAGTTACTTCAACCCCACAACGGTCGCAGATAATGCCTTTATACCTAATTCTCTTATATTTTCCACAATGACATTCCCAGTCCTTCACAGGACCAAAGATTCTCTCACAGAATAACCCACCCATTTCTGGTTTGTAGGTTCTGTAGTTGATCGTCTCCGGCTGAGTTACTTCACCATGTGAAGACTCTAGGATAGATTCCGGAGAAGCTAAGCTAATAGTGACTTTGTTAAAGTCGGTGTTAAGTTTTCTATTCTTTTTAAATGCCATAGCTTTTTTAATTCTAATTTGTGGCAGAAGCCAAAAGTAATATGCCTTAGTCTAATGTAATTTCAAGAGCCAAACCTCTCAATTCGTGAACCAATACATTGAATGATTCAGGAATATTTGGCTTAGGAATTGAATCGCCTTTTACGATCGCTTCGTAAGCCTTAGCTCTACCGATTACATCATCAGACTTAACAGTTAGGATTTCTTGCAACACATGTGATGCACCGAAGGCCTCTAGTGCCCAAACCTCCATTTCACCGAAACGCTGACCACCAAACTGAGCTTTACCACCCAATGGCTGTTGTGTAATCAATGAATAAGGTCCGATAGATCTAGCATGCATTTTATCATCAACCAAGTGACCTAGTTTCAGCATGTAAGCCACACCTACAGTTACTGGTTGATCGAATCTCTGACCAGAAAGACCATCGAATAGATATACTCGACCTGCCTTAGGAAGGCCAGCTGCAGAAAGTTCTGCATCTACTTCTTCCATGCTTGCACCATCAAAAATTGGAGTAGCATATTTCTTACCCAATTTCTCACCAGCCCAAGCTAAAACGGTCTCATAAATCTGACCAATGTTCATCCTTGAAGGTACACCTAGTGGATTCAATACGATATCCATTGGCGTTCCATCCTCAAGGAATGGCATATCTTCTTCTCTTACAATTCTCGCAACAACACCTTTGTTACCGTGACGACCAGCCATTTTATCACCCACTTTCAACTTACGTTTCTTAGCGATGTAAACTTTGGCTAACTGAACAATACCAGTTGGTAATTCATCTCCAACCTCAATTGTGAAACGCTCACGCTTGAATTCTCCAGCGATCTCATGTCTCTTGATGTTGTAATTCTTCACCATTCTAATGATCAAATCATTAGTTTTTTGATCTTCAGTCCAACCGTCAAGGTTAAGGTCCGAAACTAAATTCACCTCTTCTTGAACACTGTAGTTACTTTCGTCTCTATAGATATTCTTCTCAGGGAATAGGTTCTGCGAAATGTTATTTTTATTGAATTTAACGCCCTTAGAAATGATCTCGTCTCCAAACTTATGTTTCACTCCATTAGATACTTTACCATCTAATAGCTTGATAAGTTTTTCAACCATCTGATTTCTAATCACAGTCAAATCTTTGCTATACTGTGCTTTTAGCACTTCAACTTCTTTCTTAGACTTAACTCTTAAGTCTTTGTCCTTTTTAGGTCTTGAGAAAAGTTTTGTGTCAATAACCACACCTCTCAATGATGGAGACGCTTTCAATGAAGCATCTTTAACGTCACCAGCTTTATCACCGAAGATTGCTCTTAAGAGTTTCTCTTCAGGGGTTGGATCTGTTTCACCTTTAGGAGTGATTTTACCTATTAGAATATCTCCTTCTTTAATTTCTGCACCAACTCTGATGATACCATTCTCATCTAGGTTTTTCACAGCTTCCTCACTTACGTTTGGAATCTCAGAAGTCAATTCTTCTTCGCCACGTTTTGTATCTCTAACTTCAAGTTCATATTCATCAATGTGAATAGATGTAAACACATCATCACGAACTACTCTCTCAGAAATTACAATCGCATCTTCAAAGTTATATCCTTGCCATGGCATGTATGCCACTTTAAGATTCTTACCAAGTGCTAGTTCTCCACCTTGAGTTGAGTAACCCTCGCAAAGTACTTGCCCCCTCTGAACTTTATCACCTTTCAATACGATTGGCTTTAAGTTAATAGAAGTGTCTTGGTTAGTTCTTTGGAACTTAATAAGGTTATATGTTTTGTATTCAGTATCGAAGTTGGCTAACTCATCTTCAGCAGTTTGCTTATACTTGACAACGATTTTTGTCGCATCAACATAATCAACCACACCTTCTTCTTCAGCGATAATCAAGGTTCTTGAATCTCTCGCAGCTCTTGCCTCTAAACCAGTACCAACAATTGGCGCTTCTGGTCTCAACAAAGGCACTGCTTGACGCTGCATGTTCGATCCCATCAAAGCACGGTTTGCATCATCATGCTCCAAGAAAGGAATCAATGAAGCAGCTACCGAAACAATTTGGTTAGGAGCAATATCCATGTAGCTCAATTCTTTAGGCTCAACCACAGGAAAGTCACCTTCGAATCTTGCTTTTACTCTATCGTTTTCAAACTGACCTTTATCCGAAATTGGAGCGTTGGCCTGAGCAATATTGTGAGTATCTTCTTCTTCAGCAGTAAGATATACTACATCATTAGTCATATTCACTTTTCCACTACTCACTTTTCTGTAAGGAGTTTCAATAAAGCCCATGCTATTCACTTTGGCGTGAACACAGAGTGAAGATATCAAACCAATGTTTGGACCCTCAGGAGTCTCAATTGTACAAAGACGGCCATAGTGAGTATAGTGAACGTCACGTACCTCGAAACCAGCTCTCTCTCTTGAAAGACCACCTGGACCTAGCGCAGACATTCTTCTTTTGTGAGTAATCTCGGCCAATGGATTGGTTTGATCCATGAACTGAGATAGTTGGTTTGTTCCGAAGAATGAGTTGATCACAGAAGACAAAGTTCTGGCGTTGATCAAATCAACAGGCTTGAAGTCTTCATTGTCACGAACATTCATTCTTTCTTTTATGGTTCTGGCCATACGAGCCAAACCAACACCGAACTGAGCATATAATTGCTCACCCACTGTTCTTACCCTTCTGTTAGAAAGGTGGTCAATATCATCCACTACTGCTCTTGAATTGATCAAACCGATCAAATATTTCACAATAGAGATAATATCTTCAGTTGTCAATACTCTCTTCTCAGAGTCAATCTCAAGATTTAATTTCTTGTTGATTCTGTATCGACCTACTTCACCCAAATCATATCTCTTATCTGAAAAGAATAATGATTGGATAATATCTCTTGCAGTTTGCTCATCTGGTGCTTCAGTATTTCTCAACTGACGATAGATTTGCTCAACCGCTTCTTTTTCTGAGTTTGAATTATCTTTCTGAAGTGTGTTATAGATAATAGTATAGTCAGCAATGTTGATATCCTCTCTGTGTAGGATCACTGACTCAACATCGGCTTCAATAATAAGCTCAATATCTTCTTCAGTTAGCGCAGAATCTCTTTCAAGAAGTACTTCATTTCTATGGATAGAAACTACCTCTCCTGTATCTTCATCCACAAAGTCTTCTACCCAAGTTCTAAGCACTCTTGCAGCTAGCTTTCTTCCAACAGCCTTTTTCAAGATTGTTTTCTTAGCAGCTACTTCTTCTGATAGACCGAATAGGTCCAAAATGTCTTTATCAGTTCCATAACCGATAGCTCTTAACAAAGTGGTTACAGGGAACTTCTTCTTACGGTCGATGTAAGCGTACATTACGCTGTTCACATCTGTGGCAAATTCAATCCAAGATCCTTTGAAAGGGATAATTCTTGCTGAATATAGTGTTGTACCGTTGGTATGCTTGCTTTGTGCAAAGAATACACCAGGAGACCTATGAAGCTGAGAAACGATTACTCTTTCAGCACCATTCACTACGAAAGACCCTTTTTCGGTCATATAAGGAATGTTACCTAAGAATACTTCTTGCTCAATTGTTTCGAAGTCTTCGTTGTCTTCATCATTACATGTAAGACGAAGTTTAGCCTTTAGTGGCACTGAATAAGTAAGTCCCCTATCGATGCATTCAGACACATCATATTTTGGAGGATCTACTAAATAATCAATGAATTCTAAAACGAAGTTTTCTCGAGAATCAGAGATTGGGAAGTTTTCAGAAAATACTTTGAAAAGCCCATCTTGAGTTCTTTTGTCGGCAGGGGTTTCTAATTGGAAGAAATCCTTGAACGACTTGATCTGCACATCAAGAAAATCAGGATAATCTAATACTGATTTAATCGAAGAGAAATTTATTCTTTCTGATTGATTTGCTAGAATAGCCAAGGCCGTATAATTTTTGTTTTCAATAATTCAAAATGCACATACACAGTGCGTATGGGACAAAACACCTCCCAAAAGTGTACAAACAGGAAAAGACCCGTGATTCCGAAATCTATCGGAACCAGGGTCTGATCCTTTGCCATAATTAAATATGGCTGTTCAAATTACTTAAGCTCTACTTCAGCGCCAGCTTCTTCAAGCTGCTTTTTCAACGCTTCTGCTTCGTCTTTCGCTACTCCTTCTTTAATTGGTTTAGGAGCATTGTCAACGATTTCTTTTGCTTCTTTCAATCCTAAACCTGTAAGTTCTTTCACTAACTTAACTACAGCTAATTTAGCACCACCAGCAGCGGTAAGAACAACATCGAATGAAGATTTCTCTTCTGCGGCATCACCGTCACCACCACCAGCCGCAGGGCCAGCAACAGCTACTGCAGCAGCAGCAGGTTCAATACCGTATTCGTCTTTAAGGATATCAGCAAGTTCGTTTACTTCTTTCACAGTTAAGTTAACTAACTGCTCAGCGAATGATTTCAAGTCTGCCATTTTATTAAGTGTTATAAAGTTTTAATTCTAGTTAAATATTAGTTTTCACGTTCAGATAAGGTTTTTAGAATACCTGCCAATTTACCACCTGAACTTTTAAGGCCAGAGATAACATTTTTAGCAGGAGATTGTAGAATGGCGATTACCTCACCAATTAGCTCAGCCTTAGACTTAAGCTGACTCAACATATCTAAATTCTCCTCTCCAATAAAAAGATCTGTATCGATGGAAGCGCCTTTTAATTTTGGAGATTGTATACCTGATTTTTTTCTGAATTCTTTGATTAATTTTGCTGGAGAGTTTGCGTCATCACCTGAGAACATAACTCCAGAAAAACCTCTTAATACTGCATCATCAAATGGTGTATAGTCAGAATTCATCTGCTCTAACGCCTTTTGAATCAACGTATTCTTAACAACTTTGTACTCGATTCCTTTCTCGAAGCACAGTCTTCTCAACGAATTGGTCTGAGCAACTGACATCCCAGAAGCATCTGTGATGTAGAAGTTCATATTTGAAGAAAACTTTCCTACCAACTCTTCAATAACTATTGCTTTTTCTTCTCTAGTCATTATTTTATTTCGGAAATAGAGTTTTTATCAACTTTTATACCTGGGCTTTGCGTACTAGAAATGTTAATACTTTTAAAGTATGTTCCTTTCGCAGATGCTGGCTTCAATTTTGAAATGGTATTGATCACTTCAGCTGCGTTATCAGCGATTTTCTCCGGAGAGAAAGACACTTTACCAATGCTTGTGTGAATAATTCCAAACTTGTCCACTTTAAAGTCGATTTTACCGCCTTTAACATCTTGTACCGCTTTGCCAACGTCAAGAGTAACTGTACCTGCCTTAGGGTTTGGCATCAAACCTCTAGGACCTAGTACTCTACCCAAACGACCAACTTTTGCCATTACTGTAGGCATGGTGATAATCACATCGATATCTGTCCATCCGCCTTCAATTTTAGCAATGTAGTCATCAAGTCCCACGTGATCAGCGCCAGCATCTTTTGCTTCTTGCTCCTTATCTGGAGTACAAAGCACCAATACTGTAACTTCCTTACCAGTACCATGTGGAAGGGCTACAACGCCTCTCACCATTTGGTCTGCTTTCCGTGGATCCACACCCAATCTAATGTCAATGTCTACCGATGCATCGTAACTAGCAGAGTTTACCTCTTTTACTAATCCCGCTGCCTCTGATAAAGCATATTGCTTAGTTGGGTCATATTTACTTAAAGCCTCTTTTTGCTTTTTGGTTAACTTTCCCATGTGTTAAATCTTTAGTTCTCCCAAGGGGCTTTACCTGAAACCCTTAAACCCATACTTCTAGCTGTTCCGGCTACCATTCTCATGGCAGATTCAACAGTAAAAGCATTCAAATCCGGCATTTTTACTTCAGCGATCTCTTTTACCTGATCCCATGTAACGCTTCCCACTTTATTACGATTTGGTTCCGGAGAACCTTTTTTCGATTTTGAAGCTTCCAAAAGCATTACTGGTGCTGGAGGAGTTTTGATCACAAAATCAAACGACTTATCAGAATATATAGTAATGAGCACAGGAAGTACCTGACCCATTCTATCCTGAGAACGGCCGTTGAATTGTTTACAGAACTCCATAATGTTCAGTCCCTTTGAACCCAAAGCTGGACCTACCGGAGGAGAGGGATTGGCTGAGCCACCCTTGACTTGCAACTTCAGATAACCAGAAATTTCCTTAGCCATCTTAATCTTGTTTTTCTACTTGCATGTAACTTAATTCAACAGGGGTATTGCGGCCGAAGATCTTAACCATAACATTAAGTTTTCTTCTTTCCTCAAATACCTCTTCAATTGTACCCGTAAAACCACTAAAAGGACCATCCATTACTTTCACGGTCTCTCCAACTATAAATGGTGTATCTAGTTGCTCATCAAACTCATCAATCTCTTCAACCTTTCCTAAGATACGGTCTACTTCTGGTTGACGTAATGCCACTGGCGGTGTGGAAGCATTGCCAGCTGTTTGACCTAGGAACCCTATGATACCTGGGATATTTTTAATTAAATGAACGACTTCACCGTTAGCTAAATTAGCTTGCACCATGATGTAACCTGGAAACATATTTCTATCACGAGACTTCTTCTTACCATTTCTGATTTCGTAGATTTTCTCGGATGGAATAAGCACCTGAGGAATTTGATCAGTGACATTTTCTCTGTCAATCTCATTTTCTAAGTACTCTTTTGCTTTACGCTCCTGGCCCGACACAGCCCTAACCATATACCACTTCAGTTCTGACATCGCTCCTTATCTTATAGGCTATAAAACCAATCCATTATTTTGTCGAAGCCCAAATCGATTATGCCGATTACTAGGGCAAAAATCAAAGAGGCCACTAACACTAATACAGAGCTAGACTGAAGCTCTGATAATTTAGGCCAACTTACTTTGTGTCTCATCTCATCGTATGATTCACTCATAAAGGACATTATTTTACTCATTGGTTTTACTCCTCAATTTGCACGGGTGGTAAGAATCGAACTCACGACCTTTGGTTTTGGAGACCACTGCTCTACCAGCTGAGCTACACCCGTGTATCTCTTAGACTTTCAATTAAAATACTGAAAGTCAATGTTTTACAAAAATTTAGAAAGCTTCTCTCTATGAAAAACCTTTGCACAGCCGCTCGAACACGCGCCCAAAACGGGCTGCAAATGTAGATAAATTAAATTAATGAAACAAACGCGCCTCCGAAAAATCGGAAGGCGCGTTTATAATAATTTATCTTAATGAAAGATGATTAGTCTAGGATCTCTGTTACCTGACCTGCACCTACAGTTCTACCACCTTCTCTGATAGCGAAACGAAGACCTTTTTCAAGCGCAACAGCGTTGATCAAGTTTACTTCGATTGTAACGTTATCACCTGGCATAACCATTTCGATGTCAGCAGGAAGCATGATCTCTCCTGTAACGTCTGTTGTTCTTAAGTAGAACTGAGGACGGTACTTGTTAAAGAATGGAGTATGACGACCACCTTCTTCTTTTGAAAGAACGTAAACTTCAGCTTTGAAGTGAGAGTGAGGCTTAACAGAACCTGGCTTACAGATAATCATTCCTCTCTTGATATCAGATTTCTCGATACCTCTTAACAATAGACCTACGTTGTCACCAGCTTCACCTCTATCCAAGATTTTACGGAACATTTCCACACCAGTAACTGTAGACTTCAAATTCTCTGCACCCATACCAATGATGTCAACTGCATCTCCAGTGTTAGTAACACCTCTTTCAATTCTACCAGTAGCAACAGTACCACGACCAGTGATCGAGAATACGTCCTCAACAGGCATTAAGAAATCCTTGTCAACTGCACGCTCAGGAAGCGGAATGTACTCATCTACTGCAGTCATCAATTCATTTACTTTTTCTACCCACTTAGGCTCACCATTCAAACCACCCAAAGCAGAACCTTGGATTACAGGAATGTCATCACCTGGATAATCGTAGAAAGAAAGAAGTTCTCTAATTTCCATTTCTACTAACTCAAGAAGTTCTTCATCGTCAACAAGGTCAACCTTGTTCATGAAAACTACTAGAGAAGGCACACCTACCTGACGAGCCAAAAGAATGTGCTCTCTTGTTTGTGGCATTGGACCATCAGTCGCAGCTACAACAAGAATTGCACCGTCCATTTGAGCAGCACCAGTAACCATGTTCTTCACATAATCCGCGTGACCTGGACAGTCAACGTGTGCATAGTGACGATTAATAGTTTGATACTCAACATGAGAAGTGTTAATAGTAATACCTCTTTCTTTTTCTTCAGGAGCATTGTCAATTGAAGAAAAGTCTCTGTTCTCAGCAAGACCCGAGTCTGCCAAAACTTTAGTGATAGCGGCAGTTAATGTGGTCTTACCGTGGTCAACGTGACCGATAGTACCAATATTAACGTGCGGCTTAGAACGGTCAAAGTTTGCTTTAGCCATAACTTGAAAATTAGTTAATATTTAAATTCAATAAATTTATTCCTTACCTAAATAGCTGAAATTTTCAACTACCCTTTGAGCCAATGACGAGATTTGAACTCGTGACCCCTTCCTTACCAAGGAAGTACTCTACCCCTGAGCTACATCGGCTTTTTAAGTCTAACGTTTGAAGTTATTCGTTCGACAAACATTAAACTTCGCACACTATAACTCAAAGTTTTGAGCGGGTGACTGGGTTCGAACCTGCGACCTACAGCTTGGAAGGCTGTCGCTCTACCAACTGAGCTACACCCGCTTCTGAGAAAGATCAAGAATCAACCCTCTGTTTACATTACTGTATTTTGGAGAATTGAAATTGACATTTCAATTTTTGTGGGGGGAGAAGGATTCGAACCTTCGAAGACATAAGTCAACGGATTTACAGTCCGTCCCAGTTGGCCGCTTTGGTATCCCCCCTTTTCATCATCTAAAAGAACGACTAAAAAAGCCTTTCAGCGAAAGGGAATGCAAAATTAGACCCTTTTTTATATTATTCAAACATTTGCTTCAAAAAGATACTTCTTTTTCAAAGGAGCCTCAAAAACTACCTTGAGATTCAGAAAAGGGCTTTTATAGGCGCCTACCAAGACTTATGAAAACATTCAAAAGTCCCTTAAATTTTACAACCTGTGAATAAAAATAGTTGCCTATATTTGTGCGATTTGAGAGGTTTAATTATTTCCTATTATTCACTCTCGAGAAGTCTTTGACTAAACCTACAAAATGTACCAAACGGAAACTACCGCTGGAGATCAAGTTGATATTACATTCGAAGGGGAACAACCATTGCTAAATGGTATTCCAATCAATTGGACAATCTCTGCTGAAAACAAGAAAAAATATCTAATCCTTAAAGATCACAAACCTATCAAGGCCGAAATAATTAAGGTGGACTCTGTAACTAAGTCTGTAGATATTAAGATCAACAAAAACATCTATTCCATTCGCTTGAAGGACAAAATGGATATTCTCCTTGAGAAGATGGGTATCGATATGGCCGTAACTCAGGCCGTGAATGATTTGAAAGCCCCAATGCCTGGATTAGTACTGGATATTTTGGTAGAAGAAGGACAAGAAATTAAAAAAGGCGATCAGTTGGCCATACTCGAAGCCATGAAAATGGAAAATGTTCTTAAAGCAGCCGGTGACGGAACAATCAAAAGCATTGAAGTTATTAAAGGCGATAGTGTCGAAAAAAATCAAATACTAATTAAGTTTTAAACCATATACATGTCTTATAAAAGGATACTTCTGAAACTGAGCGGAGAAGCTCTAATGGGAAATCAGAATTACGGAATAGATCCAAACCGCTTGGAGCAATATGCTTTAGAAATTCAAAAGGTAATAGATTTGGGTGTTGAAGTCGCCATAGTAATTGGAGGCGGAAATATCTATAGAGGTGTTCAAGCTGAGGCTTCAGGTATCGATAGGGTACAGGGAGACTATATGGGTATGCTGGCCACAGTCATTAACGCCATGGCCATTCAAAGTACCTTAGAGAAACATGGCATGTACACTAGGCTCATGTCGGGCATTAAAATGGAAGCCGTTTGTGAACCGTTTATAAGACGTAGAGCAGTTAGGCACTTAGAAAAAGGAAGAATCGTTATTTTTGGAGCTGGAATTGGAAACCCTTATTTTACTACTGATTCAACAGCAAGTTTAAGAGCTATAGAAGTTGAAGCAGATGTGGTTTTAAAAGGAACTCGTGTTGATGGTGTATACACTGCCGACCCAGAAAAAGACCCGAATGCAGTTCGCTTTGAAAAACTATCTTTTGATCAAGTGATCAAAGAAGGTTACAATATTATGGATATGACGGCCTTTACACTTTGTAAAGAAAACAATGTCCCTATTATTGTTTTCGACATGAACAAACCTGGTAACTTGGAAAGGATAATTAAAGGAGAAGAACAAGTAGGAACACTCATAAGTTAATTACTCTCATGGAAGAAATTGAAATTTATCTAGAAACTGCCAAAGAGATGATGGAAAAGGCAGTTTCTCATACGAAAGTAGACCTAGCCAAAATTAGAGCAGGGAAAGCAATGCCAAGTATGTTGGATGGTTTGATGGTAGAATACTATGGCACCCCCACTCCTATTAATCAGGTGGCATCCGTTTCAACACCAGATGCTAGAACCATATTCATAAAGCCATGGGAACGCTCAATCATTGGTGAAGTTGAAAAGGCAATAATCAATTCTGACTTAGGCTTTAATCCTCAAAACGATGGTGAAAACATCATCATCAATGTTCCTCAGCTCACCGAGGAAAGAAGAATACAACTTACCAAACAAGCCAAATCTGCAACAGAGGATGGAAAAGTAAGCATTAGAAGCTCTAGAAGAGAAGCCAATGACGAGCTTAAGAAACTCTTGAAAGATGGGGTTTCAGAAGATGCGGTAAAGGGCGCTGAAGATGATGTTCAGGCTTTGACTGATCTTTATACGAAGAAAATGGATGAGCTTTATGCTCATAAGGAAAAAGAAATCATGACGGTTTAATTACCTGATCAAGACATTTGAAAAGCACCTTAAGGGTGCTTTTTTTTTGGAATCACCCCCCATATTCTAAACCAACTGGCAAGCCGCCTTGAGTTTCATCCTAACAATCCTACTGTTTATTACATTCAATGTTCAACTCACTTCAGAACAATTGAAAAAGCAAAGCTTAGCCCCTATCTATGCATCATGATTACTGAAGTAAAGTATTTAATCAGTATTTGTATAAGTAATAATTTTTTAGACTTATCATTTTTTATACATTTAATGAATAAACTGTTAAAAGATGAAAGGAACACATCTCGGTGAATTCGAAGAAATAGTATTACTCACCATAGCCGCATTAATGCAAGAAGCATATAGCGTAGCTATTTGCGATGAAATTGAAAGGGTTACTAACCGCAAAGTAAAGCTTAGTGTGGTTCATTCGGTACTCAATAGACTTGATGAAAAAGGATTTGTTGAATCGCATTTGGGAGAACCAACAAAAGAAAGAGGTGGCCGTAGAAAACGATTTTTCACTATAACGCATGTAGGTAAGGTTACCCTCACCAATGCCAAAGAACAAAGAGATCAACTGTGGAACCTTATTCCTGACTTTAGTTTGAAAATCGCATGAATAAAAAAGATGCTCATCAGCCTCCTCGCTGGGCAGACCGCTTTCTAGAGTGGTATTGCAAACCAAGTCTATTAGAGGACTTGCAGGGAGACTTGTATGAGCATTACGAAAGACATCTAAAGGCTTATGGTCAAAGAAGAGCAAGACGAAAATACATCTATAACGTCTTGAAATTCTTTAAGCCTTACACGATCAAAAACATAGAAATATTAAATCAATTAACTCAATTCATCATGTTTAAAAATTACTTCAAAACATCCGTACGGAGCATAGCCAGGAACAAGCTATTCTCATTTATTAATGTATTTGGTCTGGCAGTTAGTATGTCCGTCTGCCTCTTAATGATTTCCATGTACACGGAAATTTCAGGCTATGACCGTTTTCATAAAGATGTTGAAAACATCTATCGCATCAACAATTATCAGCGCTACCAACAACGAGATGGTCTGAGGTTTGCCTCTACTTCAATTCTTTTAGGAAAGCGAATGAAAAACGAAGTTCCTGGAATCGAATCTTTAACGATTATCAAAAGTGGAGCAGGTGGGGATGCTACTATCGGTGAAAACACTTTTCCGATTGACGCCCTTTATGGGGATGAAGAATTCTTTGATGTCCTCACCTTTAAATTACTCAGAGGCAATAAGGACCAAGCTTTACAAGAACCTAACTCCATTGTAATCACGGACGAAACAGCCGTGAAGCTTTTTAAAGAAAAAGATCCTCTTGATCAAATTATAAAATTAAAAGATACCGATTATCGAGTAACAGGTGTCATGGAAAAGCCACCATTCAACTCACATATAAAATTTCAGGCCCTTGTCTCATTTGCTACTTATCAGCAAGAGATGGAAGCTAATACTAAGGAGAATAACTGGATGAGTTGGGAAAACATGTGGAACAACTACATTTATTTTAGACCTGAAAAAGGAATTACTATTGATGATATTCAGTCAAGGTTAGATCTTATTTGTGAGGAAGAGAATCAACAATTGGAGCACACAACAATCAGTACCATAATTCAACCTATTACGAGTATTATGACTGGCTCAGTCAAAACTAGCAATGAAATTGGGTTTGTTATAGGTAAAGAAATTCTTTTGGTCATGGCTGGCTTATCATTTATCGTAATACTTTCCGCTGCATTCAACTATACCAATCTTTCCATTGCTCGATCATTAAGAAGGTCTAAAGAAGTGGGTATAAGAAAAGTGGTTGGCGCCAAAAGAGCCCAAGTATTCACGCAGTTTATTGTTGAAGCCTGCATTATGTCATTGGCATCTTTAATTATCGCATATCTCCTATTTAACCTCATTAAGCCATTTTTTCTTAACATCAATCCTGATATTCAAGAAATCTTTCAGTTGAATTTAGACGCTAAACAAATAATCTATTTTGTGCTATTTGCCTTGGCTGTAGGAGTGACAGCTGGATTTCTACCGGCTACATTTCTATCTCGGTTAAAAGCCATTAGTGTTTTGAAAAGCAATAACAACACAAAGTTATTCTCTAAGGTGAACTTAAGAAAGAGCTTGATAGTAACACAGTTCACATTATCAATCATTTTCATTATTTCAGCATCAATTTCACGAACACAGTTCAATTTCGCACTTAATTATGATCTAGGATTTGAAACAGATAACATCATTAATGTTCAACTTGAAGGAAATGACCCAACTTTGGCTAGAACTTTGTTCGAAAGTATTCCCGAGGTAGAGACCATCTCAATGTCTTCTCATGTATTAAGTGTTGGAAGCACTTGGGGAAATCAAATGTTCAGCGAGGATAAGCTTGACTCCGGCACAGTCTTTTATTCTCAAATCGACCACAATTATATACCCATGATGAATCACAAACTAATTGCTGGTTCTAACTTCCCTGAAAAGGTGTCTATTGAAAATGAAGAGCATCTCATTTTGAACGAAAAGGCTCTAAAGGAATTTAAGTTAGGTACACCTGAAGAAGCCGTGGGTAAAATTGTGAATTTCGACAGTAAAAACCTGATGATCATTGGAGTAGTTGAAGACTTTAATAATCAAACGATTCAATCAGAAATCAAAAGTTTTGCCTTTCGACATAACATTGAAAATGCTTATGTTTTGAACCTAAAGCTGTCTTCCGCAGACATGGTTGCCACTAGAGAGAAGTTAGAGTCTGCTTGGAACCAGTTCGATCCAATTCATGAATTTAATGCTTCATTCTACAAAGACAGTCTAGAGCAAGCTTATAAAGAATTCAGTATGCTTTACACGATTATAGGTTTTTTAGCCTTTTTAACAATTTCAATTTCCGCATTAGGCCTATTGGGAATGGGTGTATATACTGCAGAAACTAGATTGAAAGAAATTAGTATTAGAAAAGTTCTTGGAGCATCTGAACAAAGCCTAGTCCGACTTCTATCACAAAATTTTCTAATACTATTAATTATTGCCGCTGCAATTGCCATACCGATCGCTTATTTCATTTTTGATTCACTCATACTAGCCGACCAAGCATTCAGAGCTCCTATCGGTTTATTAGAACTCTGTTTGGGTGTAATCATCATTTTCATCATCGGATTTATCACAATAGGCAGCCAAACATGGAAAGCCGCAAGGGCTAATCCAGCCACAACGTTAAGAGCAGAATAAGTATTTGAAACTAAGTCGCCTGTCTCATAGTTGGTTGTCAAGATTAAATTGGCGATACTTAAGGCTATGGGATCAGGTGACTTTCAATACATATTCAACTTTAAAATGATAAAAAGCATTTTATCCATTAGGTTTATTTATACCATAGTGGCCCTTTTGATCTGCAGTTTTTATTTAGTAGCGCAGGCTCCGGAGAGAGGCCCTGCAGCCCTAGAGGGAGTAACCGAAGCCAAGGTAATTTCTCAAATTCCAGACTTTACTCAATACAAAGATGTCAAGGTCAAAAAGAAGGCTTTCTTCGATTTTTTCAGGCCAATGGTAAAAGAGGAAAATCAAATCTTACGTAACGAGCACTTGCGCATTGTGGCCTTATTTGATGATCTTGAAGACAGCGGAAAAATATCTGCATCCGACCAAAAATGGCTGGAAGACATGGCAGTTTACTACAGGGTTTCTCCTTTCGATCTAACTGATAAAGAAGACCAAGGATTATTATTGAGAAGGGTAGACATCATTCCGGAATCCCTCTTTTTGGCGCAAGCAGCAAATGAATCGGCTTGGGGGACAAGTCGATTTGCGAAAACGGCCAATAACATTTTTGGCCAATGGTGCTTTACTCAAGGCTGTGGCATTGTTCCGCGCCAAAGAAAACCAGGCGACATCCAAGAAGTACAAAAGTTCGCCACCCTAAATGATGGAGTCAGAAGCTACATGCATCACCTAAACTCGCACCCTTTTTATGTAAAGCTTAGAGATGCCAGAGAAGCTGCTAGAAAGGCGGGCAAGGCTCCTTCTGGTTATGCCATGGCTATTGGCCTAGAAAAGTACTCTGCCAAAGGATTGGCCTATGTTAAAGAAGTAAGGTCGATGATTAGCTTCAACAAACTGGAAGCCCAACGCTAATAATCAATTCAACTATTTGAGGTAAGATACATTCAAGGCATTATTAATATTACCTACTGAAACTAAACCTTTCAAGTAACTATACCCATCCTAGTTCAAGCAGTCCAATTCAACGAAGCTTTTAATCAGTCTAGTAAATTTTATCTCATTAAGTCTTCATTTAAGAATTTAATCCTTATAATTGGTCTTCATTTAAGAATCATATACTATGAAAGGTACCTATTTGGGAGAGTTTCAGGAGATTGTTCTACTTACTATTTTGGTGTTGGAGAAGAACGCCTATGGTGTCAGTATCCAAGAGGAAATAGAAAAAAGAACAGGTAGAAGTATCAGCCGTGGTGCCTTACATACGGCTCTGACCAGGTTAGATGAAAAAGGATTTATCAAATCTGAGTACGGAGGAGCAACTGCCGAAAGAGGCGGAAGAAGGAAGCGCTTCTATCAGGTAACCAACCTAGGCAAGAGTTCTCTTGAAGAAGCTAAATCATTGAGAGAGGATTTATGGAGCAGTGTTCCTCAGGTAGCATTAAATAAACTCAACTAAGATGGCCAATCACACACCCAAATTTTGGACAAAGCTTTTCAAATGGTTTTGCAAAGACACCCTTTTCGAAGAATTGCAAGGAGACCTAGAAGAAGTATTTCAAAGAAATGTAGAAACCAAAGGCCTAAGAAAGGCAAAGGCTATGTACCGCAAAGAAGTTGTGTAGATGGTGAGAGGTGCGGTGCTGTCTCAGCGG
>CAYGKL010000081.1:0-3285 GCA_964350505.1 uncultured Roseivirgaceae bacterium
ACCTACATCAACAAGATTGATGGAGATAATATCATTAAACTATTAAAAGAGCAGCTCAGCTATTTCTCAAGTTTCATGAATGGTATTTCTGAAGAGACTTCAGAATATGCCTATGCCTCAGGCAAATGGAGCATTAAAGGAGTGTTGAATCATATTAATGATGTTGAGAGAATATTCTCTTATCGGGCATTATGTATAGCAAGGGGAGAAAAATCTCCTTTACCGGGTATGGATGAGAATGACTATCAGGAAGCTAGTCCCACCAAAACAAGAACTTTTTCAAGCCTAATTGATGAATTTGTGGCCATTAGAACTGCCACATTATTTTTATTCGATGATATGCCTGAATCTGACAGCTTAAAGACAGGCACTGCCTCAGGCCACTCTGTGAGTGTTCGTGCCTTAGCTGCAATGATTTATGGGCATTGTGAACATCACATGGGTATCATTCAAAACCGTTATCTCTAATGTTTATAGTCGATCCTCATAGAGAATATCAAAAACAAACTGAATCGAGAACGGTCATCCGGTTTCAGGACTGCGATCCGCTGAGGCATTTAAACAATGCCAAATATTTCGATTACTTCTTTAACGCAAGGGAAGATCAAGTACCGAAAATATATGGTGTCGAAATCATGGATCTTATTAAGTCCTATGAAGCATTTTGGGTGGTATACAATCACCACATTGCCTATTTGAAACCTGCGAATTTGGGGGAGTGGGTGCGCATTGTGACCCGACTTATTCATTTTGATGAGAATACCATTGTGGTAGAATATCTAATGACGGATGATTATAAAAGCCACCTTAAAACCTTAATGTGGACCACTTTTAAGTACGTGGGAATGAATACGAGCAGAACAGTTTCTCATTCTGATGAAGTAAAGGCCTATTTGAACGCGATGTTATATGGAAACCTCCAATATCACCCTACAAACTTTGATAGCCGTGTTAAAGAAATTAAAGTTGCACTTCAAACAAACCTTTGACCTTCGGGAAAAAATATTAAATTAAACTTCAATAAAATATCAACTAGAATACCACCTTATGAACTCCAATCAAGGCTTTGATCCTCAGGAAATTGAACAATTAAGGAAAGAAATGGCCGATCTTGGTCAATCTTTCACAGTTATTGAATCTGAAGACAATTCAGACGACTTTATGAACTTTTATTTTATTGGAGCTTATGAAGGCAAAGAAGTTATTTATGATGCCGCCCTATATACTTTGCGTCTGCAGCATAGCAGTGAAATATATGAGTTAGCTGAGCATAAGGTAGCCCAAAAGTTTCCTAACTATACGAGCATTGTATATGAGGAAGACGAGAATGGAGACATTGAACCATTGTCGAGTGAGGAAGAAGAGATAGGTCTTTATATGACTGAAGTGATGGACGAGCTTGAGGAAGAAGAGGCAGTTAAAGTTCAAGAACATGTAGATGTAGACCCTAATATCGACTTTGGTATCGGTTTGGATATTGGCCTGCATGTGGATGCTATCAATTCAACCGTGATTGAGAAATTTATCAAAGACTTCAATGCAGGCAATCTTAAATTAGACACTACACATTACTCTTTTCAGTTTGATGACGAGGATTGATTTTAACCAATCAATCTACTTTTACTTTTGTGCTTATTGATTAAAATCAACACCAATTTTTTTAAGAAGTTCTAAAGAACGAAAACAAGAGACTTTAATTTTGGCTTTAAGTATTGCTTATGCTTAAAATAGCCTGGTCGGAAATATACGCCCATCCTTTACCGAAGAACCATCGCTTTCCGATGGAGAAGTACAATCTTCTTCCAGAGCAACTGCTGTATGAAGGCACCGTTTCTCAGGATAATTTCTTCAAACCTCAATCTTTAACGGAAGAGCAAGTTCTAAGAACTCACGATGCTGAGTATTGGAATAAACTAAAACTACAGACCCTTACACGAAAAGAGGAGCGAAGGACAGGTTTTCCATTATCTCCTCAGTTGGTAGAAAGAGAGTGCATCATCATGAATGGTACGGTGCAAGCAGCCATTTTTGCTCATGAATTTGGTGTGGCCATGAATATTGCTGGGGGCACGCACCATGCCTTTACAGAACATGGTGAAGGTTTTTGCCTTTTAAATGATATTGCGATCGCTGCCAATCATCTAATAGACACGGGAATGGCTAGGAAAATTTTGGTAGTGGATTTAGATGTGCATCAAGGCAATGGAACAGCCGAAATTTTCAGAGATGAACCTAGCGTATTTACTTTCAGTATGCATGGTGCTTCCAATTATCCTATGCACAAGGAGAAGTCAGATTTAGATGTCCCTTTACCAGATGGCACCGATGACACAACCTATCTTAACTTGCTAGACCGCCACTTAAAAGAAACAATGAATCTAGTGCAACCTGATTTTATCTTCTTTCAATCGGGTGTAGATGTTTTGGCCACTGACAAGTTGGGTAGGCTAGGAATGACGATAGAAGGCTGTAAAGAGAGAGATAAGAAGGTTTTGCAACTGGGTAAGGCCAACGGAATTCCAATTGTGGCTTGCATGGGAGGCGGCTATTCTGAAAGAATTGCTCACATTGTTGAAGCACATGCCAATACTTATAGATTAGCACAAGAAATCTACTTTTAAAATGGAAAAGAGAACGCTTTTTAGAAACTGGTTAATTTTTGCCACAAGTGGTTTGGCCCTTGTCGGATTTGGTTTGAGTTTGATGGGAGAGGCCCTCATTAGAAAATATGAAGCCATTGACTTCCATGATTGGTTTTGGTTAGGTACTCTGGCTTTGGTGGTTATAAATACTGGCTTGGCATTCTTTGGCAAGGCCATCACATTAAGAGTTAGGCTAGATCGGTTAAATAACGGATAGTCAATTCAGATCAAAATCGCTTACTTTGTATTAACATAGTTTATAGCAACCTGTCTTGAACTCACTGAAACAATACACGTAATTCGTATTGTCATTAACCGATATTATCCATGATTCATCGCTACAGTTGTATCATCCTGTTAGGAACGCTGTCCTTTTTTTCCTTAAATGCTCAGGTCGAAAGCCATGTTAAAATAGATAGTCTTAACTCATCTTACGATGAGCATAGCCCTATTTTAAGCCCTGATGGTGAGTTTCTTTATATGACGCGCTCCGGTCACCCAGCTAATGTTGGAGGAGTTATTGACAGGGGAGATATTTGGTTCTCCACCAAAACAGAGTCGGGATGGTCCAGGCCAAAACACGGTGGAAACGTGATCAATCACCCTGGACTTAATGGTGTAGCAGGCTTCAGTGCCGATGGTA
>CAYGKL010000081.1:3385-13064 GCA_964350505.1 uncultured Roseivirgaceae bacterium
GATGGCGAATGGAGTCAACCAGAAAATCTTGGCGCAGTGGTCAATACCTACGGAGAAGAATGGTCCCCTTTTTTAGCTGCGGATAACGAAACCTTGTACTTTACATCAAATGCTCACGAAGGATTTGGCGGGAGAGATATTTTCGTGACGAAAAGAATTAGTGGATCCTGGAAAGATTGGTCGAAACCTGTGAATTTAGGGGAGTCAATCAATACCAAAGGTACCGAAAGAGGTTATTATGTTCCTAAATCAGGGGAAATGGCATACTTTTCTTCAACCCAAAATAGTGAGGGCTTCGGAGATATTTTCAATTTTCCATTGAACCAGTCAGAGAAAGCGCTTCAACAATCTGAGGAAGTAGTAATTGCTTCAAATGAACCAGAAAAGCCAGAAATCCAGGCTAAGTCAATTATAGTGATGACTTTTCAAGTACTAGATAAGAGGACAGAGAAAAGCATTGATGCACAAGTGAAGATGACTTATGGAGACAAAGAGATCTCCATCAATACTGCAGATATAGATTCAAATAATCATCAATTCGTAATGTCGCTAGAAGAGGGCGCGGAAGTTTATGTGAATATAGAGGCTGATGGTTTCCTTAAGTATCAAGAAACCTTTACCGCAGATGCTACTGTACAAGGAAGCGGTAATGAATTTGAAGGGTCAAGTGTCGAAACTTTTTACCTTACTCCTGAAGAAGTTGGTACTAAAGTTAAAATTGAGAATGTGCTGTTCAATAGAGCGGCATCAAGTTTTACTAATCCACAGGCAGCAAGACAGCGATTAGACGATATTGTACAAATGATGATATCAAACCCTGGAATGGCCATCAGGCTTGAAGGTCACACGGATAATAGAGGAGACGCTAAACTTTTAAAAGAGCTTTCTGTAGAGAGGGTGAAAACCGTGAGAGACTATATTTTGAGCAAAGGCATTGCAGCAGAAAGAGTAGAATATGTTGGCTATGGTGGAGAACAACCACTGACTGACAATGAAAGCGCTACTGGCCGAGAAATTAATCGAAGAGTAGAATTTGTGATTATTCGCTAACAAAAAAAGGAGCAATCATTTCATTGGGCACTCGTGTTGGTTTGAATGTGTCGCGTTTAATGAGGCACCACTGCGTGCTAGCCTGAACCACAAGTGCCTCTGTTGCTTTGTTTACAATCCGTACTAACCTGTGTGATTTGACGCCTCCAAAATCATGGACATGAGTACGCACGACTAAAGTGTCTCCCAAAAATGCTGGCTTCTTATACTCAATGTGGTGGCTAAGCGCGACCCAGGCAAAATCAGTTAACCATTTGGTGTTTGCAGCATGCTCCCAATGAGCCTTCGCAACATCTTGCACCCAATGTAAATACTGCACATTGTTTACATGGTTCATCTCATCCAGATGTTCAGGCTGAACCATTATTTCCATCTCAAAAACAATCGGTTCTTTCATGCTAATACCTGATTCTTCTTTCTTCCACTTTCAAAGTAATTCCATTAGAATAGGTAGTTTTCTTGATCCAGTTTCCCTTGTGATCGTACTCATAAAAAGTGGTGTATCGGTCTATGAATGTTCCGCGGAGCGTTCTGCTTTCATATTCAATGAGGTCGCCATCTACATAGATTTCTTTGAATCTGGATCGGTAAGAGGTAGTGTCGTCTGAATTAAAGTAGCCTTTCACTACTATGCGTGCCGAGTCATGTTTTACTTCAACATGCTTCTCGGTAGGTGAACCGTTGGCTTGGAAAAACACTGTTTCTGTAATGACGGAATCCGTAAAGTATCTGTATTGTGTGGAAGAGATGAGCGTGTTTTCTTCTAAAGTTTTCTCAGAGGTTTTTAGACCCTCATCATATTCATATTTCTTTTGGGTTGAAATGGAAGGACCAGCAGTGGTGCCGTTGTCTGAAGAAGCAGTTAACCCATTGGCTACATCAAAGTATTCATCGCTGATTAGGTCATTTTTATTGTTGTAGCTGTAGAGCCAATATCTATTCAGTTTGTCTGTCCCCCTGTATTCTTCCTTGGAGATCAATTGCTGCTTATCATTGAATCGTAAAACGGTTTTTGAATGTACAGTACCAGTTATTCGATACACTGTCTCCTCGGCTGTTAATTGATCATCGTTATAGGTGTAAGTTATTTTTGGAATGCTCTCAAACTTGTCTGTCCGCGTTTGCTCTGTAATCCTACCATAGGCATCGTAGCTATAGGTTTTAATAGGAGTGCCCGACTTTAGAAATTCTACTCTGCGGAGTTTGCCGAATTCATAAAAGTAGACCCTGGTTATTTCCGATTTGAATAGCCTAGCAGAATCTGGATTGTAGTTGTATTCCTCAACGGTGAATTTTTCTGGCAAACCTTTTAGGTCGTGATCTATCCATACTTCCTGCAAAAGGGATGATTCAAAAGCTGGCAAAATACTTTGTGCCAAGCTAATTTGAGCCAAAAAGAATAAGGGGAGCAATAAACGCATTCCCTAAATATATGTAAATGGAAATTAAATTTGAATGGCTAGAATTAGAAACCTGCCGCTGTGTCGTCACCTCTAGGGTCTGCACCACCTTCTAATTGTCCATTGGCTAACACTAAGATGGCATCCACACGGCCAGATGCACCACCCGCTCTCATATTATGTCCCATATTTTCTAGCTGAACAACCGTGAGGCTATCAATGTCATTTCTTTCGAAACTAACTCGATCGGGCAACCATTGGTGATGAAACCTTGGAGCTGCCACTGCCTCTTGCATGGTCATTCCAAAGTCAACTACATTAAGAATGGTTTGAAAAACCGATGTAATAATGGTTGAACCTCCGGGTGTACCAACGACCATAAATAGCTTATCATCTTTAGTGACAATTGTTGGAGTCATTGAACTCAGCATTCTTTTTTCTGGGGCTATAGCATTTGCTTCACCACCTACGAGTCCATACATATTAGGCTCTCCTGGCTTAATGCTGAAGTCGTCCATTTCATTATTTAGTAAGAAGCCTGCACCGCCAACAAAGACTTTCGAGCCCATTCCACCATTGAGTGTAGTGGTTACCGATACAGCATTTCCTTCTGCGTCAACAACTGAGAGGTGGGTAGTTTCTTCACTCTCATAAGCCATTGGCATACCAGCTTTGATATCTTCACTTTTAGTAGCTTTTTGAGGATTGAAACTTTTCATTCTCTCTTGAGAATAGCTTTTCTCCAATAGACCTGTTCTAGGCACATTGTAAAAATCTGGATCGCCTAGGTGTTCTGCTCTATCGGCATAAACCCTTCTTTCCGCTTCAACCATAGCATGAATAGTTTCAACGCTATGAAAACCTGACTGACTCAAATTAAGGTTTTCAACAGAATTGAAAAGTTGAGCAAGCGCAATTCCACCACTAGATGGAGGAGGCATTGAAATGAAACTATAGTTTTTGTAGGTACCAGTGACTGGAGTTCTCCAAGCCGCTTCATATTTTTCAAGGTCTTCAAGGCTTATGATGCCATTGCCTCTTTTCATTTCTTCAACAATAAGTTGGGCAGTTTCTCCTTTGTAGAAACCGTCACGACCATTGTCTCTTATTCTTGTAAGTGTTGCTGCAAGGTCTGGAATGCTTACGATATCGCCAGCTTTCCATGGTGTACCTTCTTCAGCTAAAAAGAATTCAGGTTGAACGGTATTGTGCTCAATGAAAGCCGATCTGTTGCCATTGAGGCCTCTGGCTTCTCTCTCAGTTAAAGCCCAACCATTGCTTGCCAAATCGATAGCAGGTTGGACCAAGTCGGCCCAGGCTAGCTTGCCCAGTTTATTATGCGCTGCATACAAACCAGCAACAGTGCCGGGTACACCAGCTGCTAAATGACCTATACGACTTGAATAGGGAATTACCTCACCGTTAGCATCGAGATACATGTCTCTTCCGCCAGCCAATGGGGCTTTTTCTCTGTAATCTAATGAGGCGATATCTCCATTGGCCATTCTACTGACCATGAAGCCGCCACCACCAATATTGCCTGCTCCGGGGTAAACCACAGCCAATGCAAATTGGGTAGCAATAGCAGCATCCACAGCGTTTCCTCCTTTTTCCATGATGTTCTTACCTACCTCAGAAGCCAACGGATGAGCCGAAACCACCATGGCTTTTGAAACAATAAGACCTCTTTCACCAACTGCTTGCTCAGAAGCTGGATTACAGGCATAAACTGCCAGAAGAAGAATCGCTAAGAATGCTGCCTTTTTCATGCTTTGTTATTTTTTACCAATTGTATTTTCGAATAATTTGAAGATGCGCTTATACTCATCTGTCCAACTTGCGGGCTCTTGGAAACCATGGTTCTCAACAGGATAGAGCGCCATTTCCCAATTGTCTTTACCAAGTTCAATCAGTTTTTGAGCCAATCGCACAACATCTTGGAAGTGAACATTGGTGTCAACCATACCATGAGCAATGAGTAGATCGCCTTCAAGTCCATCAGCAAAATAGATGGGAGAACTACGCTTGTAAGCAATAGGATCTTCTACTGGAGTATTCAAGATATTCGAGGTATAACCGTGGTTGTAATGCGCCCAGTCGGTTACTGATCTTAGTGCTGCACCAGCAGCAATGATGTCTGGATGTTGGAACATGGCGAATAGGGTGATGAAACCACCGTAAGAACCACCATACATACCAATTCTTCCAGCTTCAACTCCATGCTCACTCATCAGATATTTGGCACCATCAATTTGATCGGAAAGGTCTTTTCCACCCATATGTCTGTAGATTCCAGTTCTCCAGTCTCTTCCATAACCTGAGCTTGCTCTATAGTCAATATCAAGTACGGTATATCCTTTGGCCATTAGCATGTTATTGAACATGTATTCTCTAGTGTAAGTACTCCACCAGTAGTGTACGTTCTGCAAGTAACCCGCACCATGAACGAAGATTACACCTGCACCATTTGGGTTTTCAGGCTTGTAAAGTCTTGCATGCACATCCGCACCATCTTCTGCCTTGAAAGTGATAACTTCAGCTTCATGCCAATCATACTGCTTAAAGCCATCTTTTAGGCTTTCAGTTAGCTTTTTGGCAGTTGCGCCTGCCTTGTTATCCTGAACATAAAGTTCAGTTGGCTGATCGATATATGAATATTCGATAGCTAAATACTTCTCATCTGGTGACATTGTAACACTATTTCCACCATCCATCGAAGTGATTTGCACGGGCTTACCACCACCAACAGGCATTGAATAGAAATGTCTAATACCCGGGTGCTTCATGTTGGCAGTGAAATACCAAGTTTTTCCATCCTTAGATAGGAAAGGGCTATAAACCTCAAAATTACCACTGGTTAATTGCTTTGTAGAACCATTAGATAAATCATGAGAATATAAGTGAGAATAGCCAGACTTCTCAGATTGGAAATAGATGGTCTTATTGTCAGGAAGGAAGCCGAATGTTCCTCCACCGAAACCTCCACCAATTCCAGGGCCAGCAATCCATGCTTCGTCTCTTTGTCTTTCTATGGTAATCAGGTCTCCAGTTTCAGGGATTAATCGCATAATCCATCTGTCCTTATTGTCTTCAGAGCTCAATTGAACCACAGCATATTTGCCATCTTCAGACCAAAGTGTTGTAGTGCCAGACACTTTTCTTGGTACTTCTTTCCATTCTTTATCCGGATAATCTTTTGTGTAGTCAGGAAGATCGGTGATGCCTGGAAGCTTCATTTTATCTACCATGTAAAAAGAATCTGCCTCTACGTTATAGATGCCTATTTCTGAGTAACCTTGCTCACCACCAACTTTCGATCTTGCATTGATATCTGTAGTGTAGCCTGTAGATGTTACATAATTAGGCACAATGGTGTTTTTTGCACCATTTTCAGGAGCGTGATAAACAGCGAAGCTTACAAATTTACCATCTCCAGAAAGCTGAATGTTTCTTATGTTATTTAATCTAACAGCATCGCGGCTTTTGCCTGCTTGGTTGCCACCAAAGTTTCCAAATCCAGAGAAGTTTCTTCTCGGTCTGTTTTTCTGGTCGTTGATGTATTCGGATGTGACTAATTGGTCATCTCTCAACCAATTGTCTTGTTCACGGTTACTGCCATCTCTGTTGTTGCTTCTTGGTCTGGCCTCTTCCTCATCATTTCGGATAATGAAATTGGTAAGCTGCTTCATTAAGCCACTTTGAGTATCAATCGAGAAAAGATTGTCTTCGGCAATAAAGGTGATTACATTCTCAGAATGAAATCTAGGGCTATTCTCTCTTGAGTTGGTAGAAGTTAACTGAGTTTCTTTACCAGACTTTAACTCTTTAATGTAGATGTCTCCACCTTCGGAAGAATCAATTTTATTTTTTGCCTTATTTTACTAATAGCTCGAAGGCCAGCCTTCGCTAGTATCTTCTGCGGCAACGGGTGTCCCTCCATTTTTGTCAATTTTATAGGCAGAAGATCTTCCATCACCGTCTGGATCCCAGTAAAAGAAGAGGCTTTCACCGTCTCTAGACCAACTAATTCTAGAAGGCGAGGTACCAACAAATTTTTCTGGAGCCTGCATAATTTCTTCCACAGTGAGTTGTGAAAGCGGTTTCGTTTGGGCAGTAACAAAGGCCGCCCAAATCAACAGCAAACCGAAAAGTCCAAATTTTCTCATGTTTCTATTTTTTCATTTAGGTAATATTTCAAACATAAGTAAAAAGGTCGCAATCTGAATTGCAATTGTGGTGGATGGCAGATAAATGTGAAGTCCCGTTTTGAGACGTATATTTCTTTCTGGGTTTGTGATTAAAAATGCTAGTTTCAGTAGAGCGTTTTTACGCACTTTTTGACCCACTTTGAGCTTGGCACGAAATGGGTAAAGTACTATTGACTTTCAATAATGATCATGAAAAAAATACTAGTGGTTGAAGACGACCTAGGCACAATGAAAACAGTGAAGTTTCTGTTAGACGATTACTACACAGTAGAGACTGTATCGAATGGAAAAGAAGCCCTGGAGTGGCTAGGTAACCACAAACCTATTGATCTGGTCCTCACAGATTTAGAAATGCCCGAAATGAATGGTTTAGAACTCATTCAAGCTATGGATGGGTCTTTTGCTTATGAGCAAATTCCAGTAGTGATCATGAGCTCTGATTGTGGACAATGGTTAGATCATTCACCGATACTTCCTAATGTTTTTGGTTGCTTAGATAAGCCTGTAGTACCGGCAGAACTTTATTTGAAACTCGAGGAAGCTTTTTTTGCTCAGTTGAATTAAAGCTCTTCCATTTCCTTCAAGTACCTGTAGATGCTTGATTTGCCAATGTCTAATTTCTTCGCTACCAACAGCACATTGTTATCGTACTTATCTAAAAAGTGTCGGATAATCTTGAAAGTATAATCCCTCAAAGACAATTCCTCAAAAAGAAACTGTCCTTCCTTTTGTAGACTATTGAATGTAATATCTTCTTCGTTGATCACATTGTCTTCGCTCATTACAGCGGCCAATTCCACCACTGATTTTAACTCTCGCACATTGCCTGGGAAAGGATAAGCCAACAGCTTGTTCTGCGCTTCTTTACTCATTTTTATCGATCCCATTTTATTCTCTTTGGCAAACTGATTGAGTAAATGCTTGGCAATGAGGATTATATCTTGTCCACGTTCTCGAAGAGGAGGGAGCTCAATAGGAATTCCTAAGAGTCTGTAGTATAGATCTTCTCTAAAGTTACCTGCCTTTACTTCTTCAGCAAGGTTTCTGTGCGTAGCCACAATGACACGTACCTCAAACTTCACTACCTCGTTTCCTCCAATACGGTTCAGTTCTCGTTCTTGTAGCACACGGAGGAGTTTAGCTTGTAGGTTGATGTCCATTTCACCAATCTCATCGAGAAATATGGTGCCGCCATCTGCTTCTTCAAACTTTCCTTTTCTTCTGGCCATAGCCCCGGTAAAGGCGCCTTTTTCATGGCCAAAGAGTTCGCTTTCAATAAGGTTTTCTGGAATGGCAGCAATGTTCACCGCCACAAAGGGCTTCGATTTCTTGTCTGAATTATGATGAATTGCTTTGGCCACAACTTCTTTCCCTGTACCTGTTTCACCGGTAATGGACACTGTAATATTGGTCTTAACGGCTTTTTGCATCATTTTGAAAACACGCTGAATGGCTGGGCTTTCTCCAATAATGCTATTATCAAATTCGTATTTCTGGTTTAACTCTTCCTTAAGCGTAGTTATTTCTTGAGTTAGCGTATTGACTTTTTTGGCGTTGTTAATCGCATTCAGAAGTCTGTCTTTAGTGTCGTTGTCTTTGGGAATGTAGTCGAATGCACCATGTTTTAACAAAGAAACTGCCGTGTTAATACTTTCCTGAGAAGAAACTATAATTACTTGAATTTCAGGATTATACTTCTTGATTTCTGTTAATACATCTTTTCCAGACATATCAGGAAGTGTATAGTCAAGAATTACGGTTTGGGGATTTTCATGAAGGTTGTCGAGGCAAGATTTTCCGTTTTCAAAGGCACGCACCACATGATCTGGATTCAACTCGGCAATATATCTTACCAGCTTCATGTAAAGTGGATCGTCTTCTACCACAAAAATTTTCACCGTCTCTGGTGTGTAGTTCATAGCTTCTATTGGTTGTGGTATGTTGTTGAGAAATAATTAACCATCCAAATCACTAATATAATGAGTCAGCAATAGCTTTTTACCTATTTTAGATGAAAATCTATTTAGCCTAATGGTAACTCAGGTAAATCCAAAACACTTTTTAAAGACCCGAAAGGGTGAAACTCGATTGGGAGAAAACATTACCTACTCTCATGCTAAAGACTGGAAGTCCGATTTAAAGAAGTTAAAAAAGGAAATTCGGTTCTGTGTTATCGGTATTCCTGAATGCGTTGGGGTTTTGGGTAATTTAGGTAAACCTGGAGCTGAGAATGCCTGGGAGGCTTTTTTAAGCTCCTTTTGTAATGTTCAGAGTAATCGCTTTTTAAGTGGTAAGGAGTTTTTAATGCTTGGAGCGGTAGATGTGGATACTATTCAGCACAAAGCGGAAGCCCTTGACCCCAAATCAGAGTATTACTTACAAAAGATGCACTTGCTCTGTGAGGAGATCGATGACTTAGTGGAAGCCGTTATTGCTGAAGTAAAAGGAGCGAAGCTGATTCCGATTGTCATTGGTGGTGGCCATAACAATGCTTATCCCATCATTAAAGGGTGTGCCGCTGTGGCTACTAAGAAGAAAGTAAATGCGATTAACCTAGATGCTCATGCTGATTTTCGTGCCCTAGAGGGGCGGCATAGCGGGAATGGGTTTTCGTATGGACGCCAGAAGAAGTCGCTCAATAGATATTTTGCCTTTGGCCTTCATCAGTCTTACAACAGCGAGAATATGCTAATGTCTATGGATGCTGATGAACAAGTGAAATATTCCTTTCTAGAAAACATCACTTACTTGGAAAGTATGTTGGCCGATGCCATCTCCTTTGTGGTGGACGACCTGATAGAATGCGGTATTGAGGTAGATATGGATGCTATTCGTATGATGCCCAGTAGTGCCGTTTCTCCGACTGGTTTCTCATTGGAACAGGCCAGACTATTCATTCGTAAGTGTGCAACGAGTGTAACACCTGCTTATTTGCACTTACCAGAAGCTGCGCCAACATCTGATGACGAAAAAAATGTAGTAGGGAAGGCCTTAACTTATTTAGTTACTGATTTTGTGAAG
>CAYGKL010000081.1:13164-16451 GCA_964350505.1 uncultured Roseivirgaceae bacterium
AATTACAATCTTCTCAATTTTATCACCCTGACGGATTTCATCGATAAGATCAAGTCCATCAACTACTTTACCGAAGCAAGTATGATTTCTGTCTAAGTGCGCTGTGTTTTCTCTGCTGTGGCAGATAAAGAACTGAGAACCGCCAGTGTTTCTTCCTGCATGTGCCATTGAAAGCACACCCTTGTCGTGGTACTGGTTATCGCCATCTAACTCACAATCAATTTTGTAACCTGGGCCGCCAGTTCCGATACCATCAGGGCAACCGCCTTGGATAACGAAATTTGGGATTACTCTGTGGAAATTGAGTCCATCATAAAAACCTTTTTTAGATAGGTCTACAAAGTTCTTTACTGTGTTAGGAGCATCTTTTTCAAAAAACTCCACTTTCATGAGACCTTTTTCGGTATGGATTTCTGCTGTCATTAGTTATTTCTTTTATTTGGATGCAAAAGTAAACATCACTTTGAATGTTCAGGCTATCTAATCAAACTAAAATCAAACTATTGAATTTCTACCCACCTTTTGTCGGTGCTGGAATTCGTGTAGAATACCTTTCTCCCGACTTTAAGAAGGCTGTGATTGCACTAAAACTAAGGTGGTGGAACCAAAACATGCTAGGTACACACTTTGGGGGCTCTTTAATGTCAATGTCCGATCCATTTTACATGCTCTTAATTATGCAAAACCTGGGCAGGGAATATATAGTGTGGGACAAGGCCAGCGAAATTCAATTCAAAAAACCCGGCAAAGGCAAGGTAACCTGTACTTTTGAAATTGATGATGAACTGATATTGAAACTCAAAACAGAAGCCGATGCCCATAGAAAAACTGAGGTCATCTTACCTCTACAAATTCTCAACGCACAAGGAGAGGTTGTCTGCGAGCTAAAAAAGACAGTTTATGTAAGGAAGAAGTGAGTAGGGTAGATTAACTGACTTTCTTGATTATAACTAAGCTGATAATACCAAATACTTCAATATCTATTTACCGCAAAGCTTATTTAGTTTATTACTTCATGGCCATGTAAATGCTCATCATTCCTGATTTTGCTTTAGAAATCATCATGTTCTTGCGATATTTTTAATTCATCAATTTGACTTACAACAAGTTATAATCCTTAAATTGAAGGGAGGGCTTTATAATGGAAGCAGAGTTTCAGTCAATAATTTAAAAACCAAAGCAATGAATGCACAGCCAATTCCGAATTTAACCTTACGTCAAATTATGTTGAGTTTCGCGTATTTAGCATATACGGGAGAAGGAAAAACATACCCAAACCCTGAGGCATCAATATTAGCATCAATACAAGCAGCTTTGCCTAAAATCAAAATATCTTCTCAGAATGATGCCACACTCAGTGATTGGGAAGTGGCATGGGGACCAGTAACGTATACCGTCCCTGGGGCATTGTATCAGGAAAATATGCTATATGTGGTAAATAAAGCCGGCACTTCAGATTATGTAATTGCCACAAGGGGTACGAATTTCGGCTCACAAGTAGATTGGTTTTTAGAGGATTTTGAAGTGATGAACACTATGAAATGGCCTATACCAGGAGCACAATCTAATTGCCAAGCTGGTTCAGCTATTTCTGAATCCACAAGTATTGGAATGGCCATTCAAACCGACTCTAGTTTGATGGTAGATAGTCACGGAGTTGGACTTTTAGAGTTTTTGAAGACGACAACAGAAAAGTTGGGAAGCATTAATGTGTGTGTTACCGGTCATAGTTTGGGAGGCGTATTATCCAACACGCTGGCCCTTTATTTAACGGAGAATCCAAACCTCTGGGATACATCGGGTCATTCTATCGTGTCTTGTATCAGTTTTGCTGCTCCCACAGGAGGAAATGAATTGTTCGCAAAGAATGCAATTAAGGTGTTTAAAGAATCTGTCTCTGAAAAGGGATCATTCCCGGGATGGGATTCCTCTTTGGGAACGAATCTAGATAATGTAATGTGCAATATGGACATAGTGCCTATGTTCTGCACGGCTACTAATATCTATGATGATGTAAAAGCAAAAGCAGGCTCAATATTTTCCGTCTATGCGTCTGGATTAAATCAAACGGATAACATCAATTTTGAAAACTTAAAGTTCCTTGGGAAGGAAGAGTGGAAGTTTTTTCAGTCGATGGTGTTAAAAAAAGTAGCAGGATTGATGGATCATAATTACACGCAATTACAAGCGGATAAAGCCTTTCAAGGTGAATTTATGGGAGATACCTTGACTTTTGAGGCTGATTCTTTCCTTGCTCCATATTTAGAGGCATTTGCTGCACAGTCAGGGTGGCAACATTCAAATAGCTATCCAATTTATCTTCAAATGCCCATGCTATCCGACCCAACAATTATTGTCAGGGCTGAAGGCCCGACACCAGCTATTCCGGTCATTACATCCATTAGCCCGGGAAAAGTAGATAAACTTGAACACCTTACAGGAAGGGTCAAAGTTGAAATAATTGGTACTGGGTTTAGTCCTGATAGTTATGGTAATTTCATTGTCTTCTCAAAATCTCCCAAGCCTATTCGATATAGAATGGTGTCTGCTACTGAAACCAAAATAGAAGCGGTTTTTTATATTGCCAAGGCTACTGATACTGAATATGAAATCAGTGTGGCAAAGACATCTCCCTATTTCACCAGTAACTCTATGACTTTTACTCTCAAATTTTAACATCACTAAATGGATATAGGGATAGCATTAAAACAAATGATTGACTAAAGAAGGGTACCGGATGTCACCCTCCAAAGTTATTGGAAACATAACGCTGTTTATCACTTGAAATGGTCTAGGAAAATAAGCCTTCAGTTCATCAATGCACAAAGTGATGTAGTCTGCGAGCTAAAAAAGACAGTTTATGTAAGGAAGAAGTGAAAACTTATAGTTTGACGGTTTTCTCGACTGATTGAGTACGGGTAACACAGGAACTTCGAAAGTTAGATTCTCATAAAAAAAACGCAACGAGGGATACAGGATTTGGCAACATTGCTGAACCCTAAGATCCGAGGTTGGATACTGTATTATGGAAAGATTAGTCGAAGAAGTTTAAAACCAGTGTTCTGCTACTTACACCATCGGTTGATAAAGTGGATATTGAACAAGTATAAAAGCTTCAAGGGAAGTAAAGTCAAAGCTGTAAAATGTCTAAGATAAGTTACTAACTAATATCGAAACTTATTTTGCCATTGGGAACTTGGATACATATTGGTCTGATCATTTACAGGCCTCAGCGACTGTATAATAAGAGCCGTGTGAATTGAGAGGTTCACGCACGGTTCTGTGAG
>CAYGKL010000082.1:0-16286 GCA_964350505.1 uncultured Roseivirgaceae bacterium
GGAAAACCACTTTCAAAAAACCTATCTCTTGCGAATTGTATCCAATCAGAATTACAAAGTACGATCACTATGAAGCGCTGAATTATGATCGTTGGGATATCTGTTCTGCCGCATGCACATTAGGTGAAAAACTGGGAGTACCTGTCTATAAATTTCTAAAGGAAGCTCTGATTCGAAAGTATGGAGAAGCATGGTACAAAGAGCTTTGTGATGAAATAGAAGGTCAATCATAATTCAGTTGACTGACTCAGCTTTCACATTGCAGTCCTAATTTTCAGTCTTTTTTGCAATGCAGAAAGTACTCACCCCGAATGGGAAGTTCATTCTCTTAAGGAGTTGGTTTTCGAACTTAATGAGTCTATAGATAGACTCATTAAATCGTGAAGGGTTGTCAAGATCACCGCTGGCATCTTCAGACTTTGATTTGCGAAGATTGCTAATAAGGCGAAAAAGGTAGACAGGGAAGAATAAGAAGAAATTCCAATAACTAGCCTTCGTAATGGTAAACCCAGTTTCTTTAAGTTTTGTAACCAATTCTGGCTTTGTATACCTCCTATGGTGCATATTGAAAACATCATGTGCACTCCAAAGCGACATGAATGCAGGCACAAAAACTAGAAGTGTGCCATTAGGCTCGAGTAAATCAATCCAGTTTTTCAGGGCTTTTCTATCCTCCTTTAAGTGTTCCAAACAATCCGAGGCAATAACCACATCGAATTTTTCTTTCAATGTAATTTCTTGAGCGTCCATGACACTCGTGTTTGGGATACCCTTTTCATGGCAATTGGCAATGGCTTTTTCACTAATGTCAATTCCGTATAGTTTGGATTGGTCAAAGCCTTTTTGAGCAAATTCAGTCAAAAGAACACCTGAAGAACAGCCAATATCTAGAATAGTAGCATCTCTATTAGTGTTTTCTAGCAATTGTAAAATGTAATGCCTTCTGGCTTTAAACCAAAAGTGTTCACTTTCTACATCGTGATATTTAATTTCGTAATCCTCTTTCATTGAATTTTAACTACAGCCGTTTTAGGAATCTATTCTTTTAGCCTATTCTTTACTTTTTCTTTAATAATGAACAAAGGTCGTTGTTTCACTTGAAAGAAAATCCGTAGAACATATTCACCAATCAATCCTAAGGAAAGGAGTTGAATTCCTCCGAATAAAACAAGCACGAATAAAAGTCCAGTAAATCCTTCTGGCACATTACCATAAATAAGTTTTTTAGCAACTACATAGATCAGATAGCAGAATGAAGAAAATATGGTAAATAAACCAAGGTTTGTAATGAGCTTAATTGGAATTTCACTGAAGTTGAATACACCGTTGAAAGCCAGTTGAAATAGCTTTCTTAAAGTGTATTTAGATGCTCCAGAAAGTCTTTCCTCGCGGTCGTACGCTATGCCAATTTGCTTAAAGCCTAGCCAACTGCGCATCCCTCTTAGAAATCTACTTTCCTCGGGCATTCCATTCATCAAATGCGCTACTCTGGCGCTGATTAATGAAAAGTCTCCTGTGTCAAGGGGGATATGGATATAAGAGATTTTATCCATCAATCTATAGAATAACTTGTAAGCGAATTTTTTTAGAAAGTTCTCTTTGCGATTTTTTCTAATCGCATATACAACGTCATAGCCTTGCTTGAAGTAAGAATAAAATTCACCTAATAATTCAGGAGGATCTTGAAGGTCAGCATCAATAATGAAAACAGCTTCAGAAGCAGTTATCTGTTGTAGCCCAGCGCTCAATGCTATTTGATGCCCAAAATTTCTTGACAAGACAATGGATTGAAACCTCGCGTCTGTCATGGCCAATTCAGTAATCAATTCGGGGGTTTTGTCCGAACTTCCATCATCAACCAAAATCACTTCTATACTTTTGGGGAAAGAATCCATCAGTTTAACAAGGCGCTCAATTAGCTTGTCAAATACTTCCTCTTCGTTATAGAGAGGAATGACTATGTTGATGTCTAGAGTGCTCATTTATTATTCTTTATGTGGCTTAGCATTAAGCATTGACGGTTTCACTTGTACATAAGCAATCAGCAGTGCTAAAACTCCGAAAGTAATGATCTTAAAATACTGAGTTTGATCGTACAAGACCTTGCCAATAATATTTGATGATGTAAGATTAACCAATATAAAGTATATGATGATTGGGATGAGAATTGACTTCTTCGTTTTCCAAATCGACCCTTTTTCTTTTTTTATTTGATAAAGATAGATGCTCAAGTAGAATAGCGCTGGGAAAATGTAGTAGAAAGAGTATTTGTTCTGTGCGGGAAAAATTAGTGGAAAGGCGAAGCTAACATAGCCAAACTCCCAGAAGAGTTGTTTCCAGTCATTCAAAGGCTTAAATGGTGTCCATTTGGTGAGGTATAATGTGAATAGAATAAAAATACCTCTGACAATGTTGGTAATCACTCCTGCAACTTGGTAAGTGATATTGGCAACACTTCTGTTCCCTGATATTTTGTCGTCAGGCATTTCTGTGAAGTAGGCGTAGATAAAGGAAGAGAGGTTATAAATCCCTGTTTTGGTCTCAAGGGTATACTCAGTATTGGATGGATTTATGATTCCATACCACTCTGATATTAGGAAAGAATTGTATTCCCACCCAACTATTAAGGCTGGCAAAAACACCATTAAAATGGTCCAAAGAACGGTGTATATGGGAGTTTTAAAATTACCTCTGAACACGAAGTAAGCAATTAACACCAAGGGCATAATTTTGGTGACAATCGCGAGGCTAAGCATTAAGCCAGCCAAAAGGTCTCTTCCTTTTTTTGATAAGTAGAGGGAATAAAAGGAAAGGAAAACTAGAATGATTGTCGTTTGTCCTAATTGGAAATTTTGTCCTATTAGTCGAATGCAAAGCACAATAGACAAGGCGCAAATGACTAGGAAAGCTCTATTGTCACCTAAGAGTTTAGGAAAGAAATCCCTGAAAAGGAGTAAGGTTCTAACTAATAAAAAAGCATTAAGAAATAGCCATAGGAAAATGTAAAACTGTTTAGGTAGCAAAGAGATTGGATAAAGCGCAATACCAAAAATAGGAGCATATCGGTATTGAGCATGAGGGGTTACAATACCATCAGGCTCAGTTTCAATCATGTCTTCAGCTAAAAAGGGGTTAGCTCTTTCGTCAATCATTACCCTTCCGGCTGCCACATAAATTCGGTAGTCAGCTGCTTTCTGAGTAGTAAACCCAATGGAAAGCAGAATAAGAAAAAGATAAAGGTAAACCTGTTGCTTGGTGTTAAATATATTTTTCATAGAAAAGCCAGCCCTGTTTGGGCTGGCAAAATATTAATAATTATCCTTTAAGCGCTTATAATCCAGTGAAATCAAAGGACTCTAAAAACTTCGTTGTGAAGTTACCAGACTTGAAACCTGGGTCATCCATTAATCTAATATGGAATGGAATTGTGGTTTTGATTCCTTCAATAACGAATTCCTCTAGCGCACGCTTCATTCTCACTATTACTTCTTCTCTAGATTGACCACTCACTATCAACTTGGCTATCATTGAGTCATAGTTAGGTGGAATGGTATAGCCAGCGTAAACATGGCTGTCAATTCTCACTCCATGGCCACCTGGTAGGTGGAGGTTTGTGATTTTTCCTGGAGAGGGTCTAAAACCATGGGCTGGATCCTCAGCATTGATTCTACACTCCATAGCAAAAAGCTTTGGGTAGTAGTTTTTACCTGAAATTGGTATACCAGCGGCTACTTTGATTTGCTCTTTAATCAAATCGAAGTCTGTTACTTCCTCGGTAATAGGGTGCTCCACTTGAATACGTGTGTTCATCTCCATAAAAAAGAAGTCACCGTTTTTGTCCAAAAGGAATTCTACGGTACCAGCACCCTCATAACCAATTGCTTCGGCAGCTTTCACGGCTGCATCACCCATTCTATCTCTTAGTTCTTGGGTTAACGCAGGAGAAGGGGTTTCTTCAACTAGCTTTTGATGTCTCCTCTGAATAGAGCAATCTCTTTCTGAAAGGTGACAAGCCTTTCCATTACTATCACCTACAATCTGAATTTCAACATGCCGTGGCTCCTGAACGAACTTCTCTAGGTATAAGCCGTCATTTCCGAAAGCTGCAGCTGATTCCATTCTGGCATCGTCCCAAGCTTTTTGGAATTCTTTGTCAGAATTTACAATTCTCATCCCTCGACCACCACCACCGGCAGTAGCTTTTAGAATGACAGGGTATTTCATTTCATTGGCCAACTTGATTCCATTCTGCACTGAATCTAAAAGTCCTTCACTGCCAGGAATGGTTGGAACTCCTGCCCCTTTCATTGTAGCTTTTGCTGTAGCCTTGTCGCCCATTTTGTCTATCATATCGGGGCTTGCTCCAATGAATTTGATGCCGTATTCGGCACAAACTCGAGAGAATTCTGCATTCTCTGACAAGAAACCATAACCAGGATGAATAGCATCAGCGTTAGTGATTTCTGCAGCAGAAATGATATGTGGTATTTTTAAATAAGATAAGTTGGAAGGAGCTGGGCCAATATTTACTGCTTCATCGGCAAAGCGAACATGGAGGCTATCTTTGTCAGCAGCAGAATATACAGCTACTGTTTTTATGCCCATTTCCTTACAGGTTCTAATAACCCGCAAGGCAATTTCTCCTCTATTGGCGATTAATATTTTCTTAAACACGGTCGGTTAATTTAGATTGAAACTTGATTTAGTCAATCTCTGCTTATGCAGGATCTACCAAGAACAATGGTTGATCATACTCAACCGGAGAAGCATTGTCTACCAAAACTTTAACGATGGTGCCAGAAATTTCAGATTCAATTTCATTAAATAACTTCATCGCTTCAACAATACAGACTCTGTCACCTGCGGCAATTTTATCTCCTACATTTACAAAAGAGGGGTCTTCTGGTTTTGGCGATCTGTAGAAAGTACCAATCATTGGCGACTTAATCTCTACATAGTTATTGCCTTCTTTTGCAGTAGGTTGATCAGGAGTGCTTGCTTGAGCAGGGGCAGCTTGGCTTGGTACAGAAGCTGGTGGAGAAGCAACTGGAGCAGGACTTGCAGCGGTAACTACTTGAGCATCAGTGTCTCTTTTAACCTTAATTTTGAATTCTTCCGTTTCAATATTCACTTCAGCTAAGCCAGACTTAGCAATGAAGTCGATCATGTTTTTGATTTCTTTCGGGTTCATAATGAGTTAAGGTTTATTTTACGCGCTCACCATATGAGCGGCTTCTAGTGTCAACTTTAATTTTATCTCCCAAGTTAATAAATAAAGGAACTTGAATCTCCGCACCTGTCTCTAAAGTAGCAGGTTTTGATGCGTTAGTTGCTGTATCTCCTTTAATACCTGGTTCGGTATAAGTTATTTCTAATTCAACATATGCTGGTAATTCGCAAGTTAATGGAGTCTCTGTCTCAGCATGAAAAAGAATATCTACTTCTTGACCATCCTTAATTAGGTCTGAATTATCAATCATAGTTTCCTCAATCATCACCTGCTCAAAGGTTGCTGTATTCATGAAGTGGAAACCAAAGTCATCCTTGAAAAGAAATTGATGGGTTCTTTTTTCAACCCTTGCTGTTTCAATTCTATGCCCAGCTGAAAATGTATTGTCTACAACTTTACCGGTTTTTATGTTCTTCAATTTTGTTCTTACAAAGGCAGGGCCTTTACCAGGCTTCACATGTTGAAACTCGGTTACCATCCAAAGGTCATTGTTGATTACAATACAAAGACCATTTTTTATATCTGCTGTATTAGTTGCCATGTTTAGATTTAATTTTGTCTTTTAAGCTTTCGAATCGTATGCCCATTTTACCCAAATGGAACCCCATGTGAATCCACCACCAAAGGCTGCTAATATAATATTATCTCCTTTATTAAGTTGAGATTCGTATTCCCATAAGCAAAGTGGAATAGTGCCACTTGTGGTGTTGCCATATTTTTGAATATTGAGCATTACCTTTTCTTCACCAACCCCCATTCTTCTGGCAGTAGCATCAATAATTCGTTTGTTCGCCTGATGTGGGACAAGGAATGAGATATCATCTGCCGTGAGACTGTTTTTTTCCATTATTTCAGCGGCTACATCTGCCATATTCGTAACAGCAAACTTAAAAACAGAAGCCCCTTCTTGATAGGCATAGTGCTCACGATTGGCGACAGTTTCTGCGGTTGCAGGCTTTCTGCTCCCTCCGGCTTTCATATGCAAGAAGGGCGCGCCTGAGCCATCAGACTTTAAAATGGAATCCATTATTCCAACATCTTCGGTGGTTGGTTCAAGCAAAACTGCTCCACCACCATCTCCGAAAATGATACAGGTGGTTCTGTCGGTATAGTCAACAATAGAAGACATTTTGTCTGCACCAACTACAATTACCTTTTTGTATTTGCCAGTTTCAATGAATTGAGAACCAGTGGCTAAGGCATAAAGAAAACCAGAACAAGCTGCTTGAAGATCGAATCCGAAAGCATTTTTTGCTCCAATAGCATCACCGATCAGGTTGGCTGTTGCCGGAAAGACCATGTCTGGAGTAGTAGTAGCACAAATGATGAGATCTATCTCTTCTGGAGATGTATTGGTTTTGGCAAGTAAGCCTTGAATGGCTTTGATACCAATTACTGATGTCCCTTGATTTTCACCTTTGAGTATCCTTCTTTCGTTAATTCCAGTTCTTGTGGTGATCCAATCGTCTGTTGTCTCCACCATGGTTTCCAATTCTTTGTTGGTTAGTACGTAGTCTGGTACATAGCCTTGGATGCCGGAGATCTGAGCTCTAAGCTGAGTCATGCAGTTAATTTTGGTTAGACTTGCAGATTTGAGATAAAATCATTCTGCCAATATAAGGGGAAAGGCTTCACTATCATAATCGATTCATGTGAGAAGCAACATACACCCCCATAAATGAAAATGCTCCTGAATAATTTTATTCAGGAGCAAATACTTGTAAAGGATAGCCTTAGGCTAAAACTTCTTTTTCCATTACCACTTTACCTTTGTAGTAAAGTTTGCCTTCATGCCAGAATGCTCTGTGAGGCATATGCATTTCACCAGTTGTAGGACAAATTACCAAAGTCTTTGCAGAAAGTTTCTTATGAGTTCTTCTCTTGTCTCTTCTGGTTCTGGAGATTTTACGTTTAGGATGCGCCATTTCTTATAATGTTTTCAGCTTTCGCTATTTCTTATTCTTCAAATTTTTTAATACTGCCCATCTCGGATCAGTGTTTTCTTCTTTTTGTTCGATGTCTTCTTTAATTTTTGAAGAGTAGATCATGCTAAGTTCAGACTCATCATCCTCCTCATCTTGAAACTTCGGGTGAAGCTTCTTCATGGGGACCTCTAAGCCAATGAACTCGAAAAGAATACCTGCAATGTTAAGCACTTGCGTATTTTTTTCTATTACATATACATCTTCCGATAACTCCTTATCCTCATCTCCAAACTTGTAGATCATATTTTTCTCTACATGAATGGGAAAGTCGAATGATTCAAGGCTTCTGTCGCATTCCAGAACTATTGTTCCTTCTATATCGAAATCTACCTGAATCATGGAGTCTGATTTGTTAAGTACTATGAGGGCATTCAATTTCCCATCACTTAGCAAATCTCCATCGAACATTTCAAAGAACTCAATCCCGATTTCGAATTTGTATTCATGAGTGCCATTCAAAAGCTTGTAGATATGAATATCATATTTCTTTTCCGCTCTCATTCAGTACCGCTCAAAATTCAGGAGTGCAAAGGTATAGAAATCATCTGAAATAGTAAAAGCAATTTAAAATGATCTTTCAATAATTTATTGATCCCTAAACTATTCTGTCTCAGCATTTTTGTAAAATGCTTCAAGCTAGTGGTTCGAAGGGATAGAGACATTCAAATTGTCCTTTACTAAATAAGTAATCCAGTTTTAAAAGGATAAATATTAATAACCAATGGTTGCCTTTTTTAAATTGCCGAGCGAAATAATAAGCCAATAGATAAATTAGGTCTAGAGCTCTACCCATTTCGTTAAAAATAAAGTTCTACTCTAAAGCTCGCTTTTTAAGACTGATACTCTTTTCGAGACATTAAAATGTCCTTGGCCATGTATATAGCACTGCGCATACTGCTTTCGCTTGCTAGGCCTTTACCAGCTATATTGTAGGCCGTGCCATGGTCTGGGGAGGTTCTTACTATTGGAAGTCCTGCGGTAAAATTAACGCCCTCTTCAAAAGCAATAGTTTTGAACGGAATTAGACCTTGGTCATGGTACATGGCCAGCACGCCATCGAATTTTGTTTGACCAGCACTACCAAAGAAACCATCAGCAGGGTATGGGCCAAAGACTAAATCGCCTTTGTCTTTGAATTCTTGAATTACAGGTTTGATAATTTCTATCTCTTCTCTACCGAGCAATCCATCTTCACCAGCATGAGGGTTGAGGCCTAATACTGCAATCTTTGGTTTCCCAATGCCAAAATCTTTTTTGAGCGACTTTAACATGAGCGTCAGTTTCTTTTTAATCACTTCAGCAGTCAGTCGTTCACTTATTTCTGCAACTGAAATATGACCTGTCGCCACTCCAATGCGAATTTTTTCACCACAGAGGAACATTAGGCTTTCTTTTTCACCAAAAGCTTCGGTGAAAAACTCAGTGTGGCCGGGGAATTTAAAGTCGTCACTTTGAATGTTATTCTTATTAATTGGAGCCGTAACTATTGCTTGGATATGACCGGCCTTGAGATCTTCAGTAGCTTGCCTAATGGCTGCAAAAGCGAGTGCACCTGCTTCTTTGGTTACTTCACCCGGTTTTATTTCAATGTCTTCAACACAATTGATCACATTAAGCTTATTGAATCTAATCTGCTGGATATTGTTGGTCTGATTGAAGGAGAACTTATCTAACGCTAATAAATTTTTGTAGTGAGATAGCACCTTTCCATGCCCATAGACCACCAAATTCACATGTTCGAGAATTCTGTTGTCAATAACTGATTTGATAATCACTTCAGGGCCAATACCATTTACATCTCCTATTGTGATACCCAGTGTGGGAATGAATTTGTCTTCTTTGTTAGTTTCTTGCATGTTGAAAGCCTGCTTTCCGGTTTCTTAGTTTTGAACTCCTATTTTTGTGCGCAAATTAAGCTTTTTTAGATAAGTTGTAAGCATGTCATTCGTACGCCCAAAGAAACATTTAGGTCAGCATTTTCTCAAAGATTTATCCATTGCGGAGCGAATAGCTCGTGGATTAACGGGGCATGGTGATTACAAAACAGTCTTAGAGGTAGGCCCAGGCACGGGCGTACTCACTCAATTTTTGATCAATGATGATTTTGAAACTTGGGTAATTGAGGTTGACAGAGATTCGATAGCTTATTTGAAAGAGAATTTCAAGGTGTTGAATGATAGGATTATAGAAGGCGATTTTCTCAAGAATGATTTTATGTCGAAAATGGAATCGCCTGTAGGAGTGATAGGTAATTTTCCATACAACATCTCCTCTCAGATATTTTTCAGGGTATTAGAATTTAAAAATCAGATACCAGAGGTTGTTTGTATGATTCAGAAAGAGGTGGCTGAAAGAATTGCAGCTCCTCCAGGTTCTAAGACCTATGGCATTTTAAGTGTGCTGCTGCAAGCATACTACGATATCGAATACTTGTTCACTGTTAAGCCTGGAGTTTTCAATCCACCACCCAAAGTAGATTCAGGTGTCATACGGTTAAAGAGAAACCAAATAGAGTCTTTAGACTGTGATGAGGTGCTTTTTAAATCAGTTGTCAAAGCTGGTTTTCAAATGAGAAGGAAAACGTTGCGCAATGCCCTAAAACCTATAAATTTGCCAGCTGAGTTGGCAGAAGACCCAGTCCTTAATCTACGGGCCGAAGTCCTTTCAGTAAATCAATTTGTAGAGTTAACTAATAAAATCTCAGCGTGTCGTTAGAGCGTGTCACATTTGAGCTTTCTAAAGAATATCTAGACCTGGTTTTGCAGGCCATAGAGCAGAAAGATGATGCCTTTATTTTACAGACGATGGAGGGGGTAAATCCTGCTGATATTTCTGCGCTGCTCAAGGAGGTTGATTCTGATGAAGCTCGATATATACTGGAAGTACTCAATAATGAAATTGGTGCTGGAGTTATTGAAGAGCTTGAAGAGGGTACCCGAAAAGACTTTCTTGAAGAACTAAGCCCACAAGAAATTGCCAACTACATTGTGGAAATGGAGTCTGATGATGCTGTGGATATCATCAACGACCTACCGGTAAAGACTCGTGAAGAAGTTATTGCTGCAATAGATGACCCAGAGTCTGCTGCCTATATTCAGGAGCTCATGCGCTATGATGAAGATTGCGCAGGTGGATTGATGGCCAAAGAGATGATCGTTGCCAATATTAATTGGACAATCGTTCAGACCATTGATGAAATTAGAAGGCAGGCTGAAAATGTAGAGCGAATTTATTCCATCTATGTTGTAGATGACAAGGGTAAACTCCAAGGCAAGGTTTCAGTAAAAAAGATTATTCTTTCGAAGGATAAAACTTTTATAAAAGATATTTACGACTCAGATATTATTCATGTAGAAACCTATATGGATGAGGAGGAAGTGGCTGCCATGATGCGGAAATATGATTTAGATGCCGTGCCTGTGGTGAACCTCCAAGGTAAATTAGTTGGCCGCATTACCATAGATGATATTGTAGACGTAATCACCGAGCAAGCCGAAGAGGAAAGACAATTGATGTCTGGTATCTCAGGAGATGTTGAGGAAGATGATTCTATTTGGGCCATTTCAAAAGCGCGTTTGCCATGGTTGTTGATAGGGTTGATAGGCGGAACTTTAGGTGCCTGGGCCATTGGTTTTTTTGAAGGTAGTTTGGAGAGGAATGCAGCACTTGCCTTTTTTATTCCTTTAGTAATGGCAACAGGAGGTAATGTTGGCATTCAATCGTCTACACTAGTGGTGCAGAGCTTGGCAAATCGCTCAGCATTTGAAGACACATTCTCCAAGCGTATTGCTAAGATGTTCCTAGTGGCGCTGTTTACAGGAATAGTTTTGGCCATCATCAGCTTCTTTATAGTTTATATCTGGAAGGCTGAAAAAGAGCTTGCTACCGTTGTTGCTGTTTCTTTGGTGGCAGTTGTCATGTTATCTTCCTTTATGGGCACGACCACACCACTTGTTTTAAATAAATTAGGCATCAATCCCGCCCTTGCTTCAGGACCATTTATCACAACTACGAACGATATACTCGGGATCATCGTTTATCTGGCCATGGCCAATCTATTACTTCCATCATGATGAATAAAAAGTGTCTGATTATAGATGACATGCACGAAAGTATTGTGCCTTTATTGGAGCAAATCGGTTTCGATGCTACCTATGCCCCACAATTTTCTAGAGAGGAAATTCTAGAGGTTATTGGCGATTATGAAGGCGTTTTAGTCAGAAGCAAAACTACCATTGATAAGGAGTTTGTAGACAGCGCCAAAAAGTTAGAATTTATTGGAAGAGCAGGTGCTGGATTAGACAAAATAGATGTTGAGTATGTTGAAGCCAAAGGCATTGAGATACTGAATGCACCTGAAGGAAATAGAGATGCACTAGCGGAACATGCCGTTGGCATGTTGTTGAACCTATTGAATAAGATCAATGCAGCCGATAAGCAGGTACGCAATTGGATCTGGGACAGAGAAGGCAATAGAGGGGTTGAGCTCTCTGATAAAACCGTTGGCATTATCGGCTATGGCAATATGGGGCAAGCTTTTGTTCAAAGGCTTCGTGCTTTCGACTGCCGAATTCTTGTTTACGATAAGTTCAAGAAAGGCTTCGGCACCAAAAAAGTAGAGGAAGTAAGCTTGGAAAAGCTATTTCATAAAACAGATATTTTGAGTTTGCATGTGCCTCTTACTGAAGAAACAAGGGGTTGGCTGAATAAGGAGTTTTTTAATTCTTTCAGAAAGGATATTTTCCTTCTGAATACGGCAAGAGGAGAAATTGTGCCTTTGAAAGACCTTCTTTCTCTTATGGATTCTGGTAAAATTTTAGGAGCAGCGCTCGATGTTTTAGAAAAGGAAAAATTCGACCAGTTGACAACAGATGAAAAAGGGAGGCTTGAGGATTTATTCAAAAGAGATAATGTGGTATTGTCTCCGCATGTGGCAGGCTGGACATTCGCTTCTTACAAAAGAATTAATGAGGTTTTGGTGGGCAAGATTGCAAGCCATTACCGACTAGAGTGGGATATTTGACTTTCCACTTAACTATTTTTTGACTAACTTTGTGGTCACATAATCGCCCGAGAGGCGATTTTATTTGTTTAAAGCGGTTTCACTTCGAGACCGTTATTTATTTAAGGAATTACTAAATACTGAAGATATGGCAAGTGTAAGTTATTACACCGAAGAAGGTTTGCAGAAGCTTAAAGATGAGCTTCAGGATCTGAAGACTAAGGGAAGAGCCGATATGTCTAGACAAATTGCTGAGGCTCGCGATAAAGGCGACTTGAGTGAAAACGCTGAATATGATGCAGCCAAAGATGCTCAGGGAATGATGGAGATGCGTATCAATGAGCTCGAAACTTTGGTGGGCAATGCCAGAATTAAGAAGCAGGAAGATGTTGACTTATCTAAAGTCTCAATTCTTTCTACTGTGAAAATAAAGAACCTTAAAAATGGCATGCAGGTGAAGTACACGTTGGTATCTGAAAGAGAAGCCGACCTAAAAAGTGGAAGAATTTCTTACGAATCGCCAATTGGTAAGGGCTTAATGAATAAGAAAGTAGGAGAGATTGCCGAGGTAATTGCACCAGCAGGAAAAATGGAATTTGAGGTGTTAGAAATCTCATTAGACTAATATGCCGAGCATCTTCACCCGAATCATCAATAGAGAAATTCCAGGTTACATCTTGGCTGAGGATGAAAATCATATCGCTTTTTTGGATGTTAATCCTCTCAAAGCAGGTCATACACTTTGTGTTCCTAAGCAAGAGGTGAATTATATTTTCGATATGGATCAAGATGCTTATTTAAAGCTGCATTCTTTTACTCAAAAAGTGGCAAAGGCCGTTGAGGCTGCCGTGCCCTGTAAAAGGATTGGTGTGGCTGTAATTGGGTTAGAAGTTCCCCATGTTCATATTCACCTGATTCCTATTGAAAATATTTCAGATATTGATTTTAGCCAACCTAAATTAAAGTTGAGCCAAGAAGAGTTTGAGAAGATTAGGGCTCGAATTACTGGAGAGCTTTAACGATTGAATATGGTGCTGTGGGTATATTGAAAAACACACCGGTCAAATCAGAATATATTCCAAATAATGTACTCACTTTCGAAATTTAAATAAACTGCCCAATTCCCAATGTTTGTTGTTATACAAAGTGATTTTGTTAAAAGTATAATCTCTAATTCTCAGAGAAGGCTTTTCAATTAAATATGACATGATAATCCCTAAGACAATGGAAATTGTAATGTACATTGGAGTAATAAGGTTTGAATCATTAGAAAAAATCGAAGATGAAATGCTTTTTGAATTTAAATGCCACAAATAAATTGAGTATGAATTCACACCAATAAAACCCAACGTTTTTAATGGGAATTTAAAATAAGGAAATAAACTTTTCTCAAAATATTCATCAATATCTAAAGAGAGTAATACCATTATTGAAAAACCAATATTCACTAAAGTTAGCCCTGCTGTATTCATGAAAAAACCACCACTTTCAAAATAGAAACCAGGAGTTACCAATAGAATACTAATGCAAATTAGTATCCATTTTTTTTGTTGAAATAAGTTAGTAAGCTTTGTGAAGTTTACTAAATATGACAACAATACACCAATCAGTATGCCATCAGATCTTAGATGGGTTTGTATAAAACCAAAGAAATCATCATTTCTATGTGGATATGAAATATAAAATCTCATAACAAAACTTAAGATCAAGAGCAGAACTAATGCGCTGATAATGATATGTCTTTTTTCCAAAAGTTGCTTTCTTGAAATTATGAGTAGTGTGACTGAAAAGATTAAATAAAAATGCTCTTCAACGGCAAGGGTCCATGTATGATTCCATATTCTTGGAAAGTAACTTTGTAAATAGAATAATTCAGAAAGAAATTTTTGAAACTCAATATTCCAATTATCCTTTACTAGAAAATTCATTAAAAGAGTTGTGAACATGAAAAAATAAAAAGGAGGGAATATTTTAAACGCCCTTCTTGTTAAGAATCGTTTAACTCTAATTTTTTGATTTTTCCTATGCTCGGTAAATAATAAATTGGAAATTAAAAATCCACTCAGAACAAAAAACAGGTCAACTCCTAACCAACCGAAATGCTGTATTATATTATTATCTAAATCTGAATGCCTGAACAAAACTAGAATCACTGCAAGCCCCCTCAGAAGATCTAATCCTATTTTTCTCATTTTGTATAACGGCCTAGCTATGGCAAGTGTGGGATTTAGAAGCCGCTTTCTTGTCCGCCTACCGTAAATTTATTTAGTTGCAATATCTTCATTTTAAGCTGTCAGCTCGCATTTGCTATAGCCGATGTGTGTGCCTTGAATGGTGAATATAGGCCAAAAAGATGGTCGTTCCAACGGGTGAAAGTCCCTTAAGCGAGGGAGTTGTATCCCTAAGCTAAGCAAGTGGCAAGCTGGTTTGGAGTGATCCATGCAGTGAAGTAAGCCAGACTGCGATATGTGTACTGACCCCCAATCAAGTTGAGGGCAGGCTAAACAGGAACTACATAAGGAGGCTATTAGGTCGGATGAGGTACCACATGCTGCCGAAGTCCAAAGCTCTGATTGATTTAATCAAAAGAGGAGAGTGCCTAAATAGAAGATGTAGCAGGGATACATACTATAATCCCTTATATGCGACATAATCGAGCATTTTATAGAAATCTAATGAATTTCCTGACTTGCTGCTCCAGATAATATTCCCTTGTTTATCAATTATAAATTTAGTGGGAAAGCTATTCACCTTGTACTTACGCTTGACATTATTTGATGGGGTGTTCAAGACATTGGTCCATCTAATACTATGTTTAACAATTGCTCTGTCAAGTTTTTCTTGTGTATCGTAGCAGGCAATTCCAATAAAAACTACCTGATCCTCGTACTGGATCCACTTTTCTTTAAGTTTAGGCAAATCGCGAATGCATGGTGCGCACCAAGTACCCCAGAAATCCAAAACCACTATTTTTCCCTTTAGATCGCTGAGCATATTGGTACTGTCGATTACAAAGTCTATTGATGATTCTTTAATAAGTTGTTTTTGATATGCATCTTCAAGAAGTACAGTTAACTCTTTAAAGCTTTTACCAATTTCTGAGGATAATACATTTGGAGCAAATTTATCTTTGAGAGCCATTACTTCATGAAAAGGAGAGAGACTGGCGTCTATCAACAAAGGTGAATATTCATAGTCAGTGTGCTCTTCTATGAATGTCAGGTATTGAGCATAGAGTTTTTCAACATTATCTGAGTAAACATCATATTTATTCATGGCAGGAATCAAGTCTTTAGATTTTTTGTCTAATGCTAAAAATTCAAAGAATTCTTTCTCATTACGCTCCATCTGGTCGAAAAACCTGTTTCGCCATTCATTATGCTGTTCTACAATGGTGTTTCCAGTAATTTGATAATCCACGGAATATTCATTTAGTTTTCCTTTGATAGTTAGTGTGTCGCCAGGTTCAAAAAACAAAGTGACGCTTTTAAGCTTTCTGGTTTTTATCTTTTTATAACCACTATAATACATCTCTTTAGTAAGCAGGTACCCTTGATGAAGTCTATCAATATCTAGATCAACACTTATATAATCGTTGGAATTAATAGGGATTTTGGTTTTGAAGATCTCTTTTTCACCATTTACTGGGGCGAGGACAATTTCAGCCTTTTTACTAGAAACCCCTTCTATTTGGATTTTTAGCCAGATATTGCCGCCATAAACATCAAAGCAAATAAACCATAGAGTCGTCAAGAATAGAATACGCTTGGTTATAATCATACTAAATCAATCAAATTATCTACAGCAATATAGCTATCAGTTGTTTATAAATGAATATTTCAAGGATTAAGCACCAAGAACTTATTTAAGCTTTAACTAAATTCTGAATTACATACTTTAAATTCATATTTTCGAAATTATGCGGCACAACGGTTCGGTGTAAGAGCAGTAGTGGATTATAATCGACTACCTAATTTTCACTAAGATGAAGGCTGGCTACGAAGCGAAAACCTTGCTGGTAGCTGTAAACCTGCCATAAGCTATATGCTTTGTTGGCATACGTATTTAT
>CAYGKL010000083.1:0-15754 GCA_964350505.1 uncultured Roseivirgaceae bacterium
AACCATTTTTAATGAAGGCCTGTTCTAATCTTAAGTAATATTGATCTGCTGCTGTCTTATCTTTAAATGGACAATGTCTTAAGAATAAGAGAACCGACTGATCATCTCTACCAAAGTAGTTGCCATACATATTTAAGGCCTTTAATTCCTCTATAGTCGGAGGGTTTTCTTCACTTATAAGGTTAAAAGTGTTTATTCCCAAAGGATTGATTTGAACTCCTTTTATATCAAAAGGGCTAGAGATCGATTCAATTTCGGGCGATTCGGAGAGAGTGTTCTTTAATTTTTTTAGTTTAATTAGGAAGTCAGTCGCTAGTGGATCTTTGGCTTTAACAGCAATAAAAAGGAAGTCATTGTACTGGCCAAATTGTTCATTGAATTGTTCATAATAGGCCAGTTCATCATCTCCTTCAGGAAAAAAGCTATCAAGGCTGTAGTTGAATTTGAGTTTGGTAAGCTGACTGCCTAAAAAGCATGTAATTAATAAAAGCAGAGTCAGTGAAGCTATCGATTTGGGCTTATTCAAATTGAACAACGGTATAAATGCTTTACCATGTCTATTTTCCTGATCATAGGACTTCTGTTTACCCACATTTTGCTTTAATTTGTTCACTAGTTCAAATCTATAAATACCCTAGAGAAAATGAGGCAATATCACGACTTGATGAGACATATTTTGGAAAATGGCGTTGCTAAAGGTGATAGAACCGGTACAGGAACCCGTAGTGTCTTTGGTTATCAAATGAGGTTTGATTTGAGTGAAGGCTTTCCGGTAGTCACTACTAAGAAGTTACACTTAAGGTCAATTATTCATGAACTACTCTGGTTTTTACAAGGTGATACCAACATTAAGTACCTGCAAGACAATGGGGTAAGGATTTGGGATGAATGGGCCGATGAAGAAGGTAATTTAGGTCCAGTATACGGCTATCAGTGGAGGAACTGGCCTGATGGTAATGGAGGAACCATTGATCAAATTACCAAACTGGTTGAAAATATTAAAAGAAACCCAGACTCTAGAAGGCACATGGTAAGTGCATGGAACGTGGCAGATGTAGATCATATGGCTTTGCCACCTTGCCACACCATGTTTCAATTTTATGTAGCCGATGGAAAATTGAGCTGCCAACTGTATCAGCGCTCTGCTGATGTGTTTCTAGGGGTTCCATTTAATATTGCTTCCTATTCACTTTTAGTGCTTATGATTGCTCAAGTATGTGATCTAGAGCCTGGCGATTTTGTACACACTTTTGGAGATGCTCATCTGTATTCAAATCATTTTGAGCAGGCTGAGTTACAACTTTCTAGAGATTTTAGACCACTACCAACTATGAAGTTAAATCCGGATGTAAAGAATCTTTTTGATTTTAAGTATGAGGACTTTGAGCTTGTGGGTTATGATCCACATCCGCACATTAAGGCTGCAGTAGCCGTTTAAGGATAGGTTGAAGGAAGGCTTCCGGGCTTTCAAGGTTTTGTGATTCGTAAATGTCGTAATAAGTAATTCCAGAAGCGTTGGTTGAAACTAGGCTGTCTACTTTTTGAAGGTCTTCAGTTTTCATTAATACTTCAGAGAGAGGAATTTTTGCTTCTTTTGCCATGTCAATAATAGCGTTTCTCATAATTCCTTCAATACAACCAGTACTCAATGCTGGAGTGAATAACATTCCATCTTTCACCCAAAACAGATTCCCTAAATGTGTTTCTGAGACGTTTCCAAAATGGTCAGTAAGAATAATTTCGTCTAAACCTTTGAGCTTCATCTCTCGTCCGGCCAAAACATAGTTAAGAGAACTTAAGGTTTTGGCAAATGATAGTGGGGAATAAGAGGTATGACAAGATTCAGAAAGCCCAATCCTCTGATTTGCCCTAAAGAATGGTTTTTGAGCAGTTTTACATTCAATCAAGTAGCTTGCAGAATTACCTTCAGGAGCGTACAAACCACCTTCATTTCTCCATAAGATTAGTTTGGTACGGACATTTCCAGTCAATCCATTTTCTTCTGAAAGTTGCAGAATCTTTTCACCAAGAAAATCAGGTGAAAGTTCTTCGGGGAAATCAATGCCAAGAACTTCACAACCTCGTTTGAGTCTTTCGATGTGTTTATCCTTTAAATCAATTCTTTGAGGAGCTGTAACAATAGTTTCAAATAAGCCGTCTCCATAACAAAATGCGCGATTACTTATAGAAATAGGCGTTTTGGAGATTTTAATTACTCGTGAGTTAAATATTGCTTTCATGGAAGGTATTCACCTTTTAAACATAATCGAAAATCAAGTAGAGCATATTTCTCTAATATTGAAAGTATAAGTTGGAGCAAAATGGCTGAGCAGAGTAGTGTGTTTGATATGATTGGACCTGTAATGATAGGTCCTTCAAGCTCGCATACCGCAGGAGTAGTTAGAATTGGGAGAGTAGCGAGGAAGATTTTAGGGAAACAACCAGAGTCTGCTGAGATTATTTTTTACAATTCTTTTGCAAGAACCTATGAAGGCCACGGCAGCGATAGAGCAATCATTGCTGGTTTAATGGACTTTAAAACGGATGATAATCGGATTAAAAATGCTTTTGATCATGCCAAAGAAGGCGGATTCACTTTTAAGTTTAGATCCGTTGGAAATGCAAACACCATGCATCCAAATACCGTGAAGGTTGTGGTTTCACATGGAGAAAGAACGGTTGAGGTTATTGGAGAGAGTAGAGGAGGGGGCGTAATAAAAATAACGGGTGTCAACGGTTTTAATGTAGGCTTCAATGCCAATATTACCACCATGATTATCATGGCCGGAGATAAGAAGGGAGCCATTGCATTTATTGCTACCATTCTTGCGAATGATGAATGTAACATTGCTTCCATGTCGGTCAATCGAAAAGGTAAAAATGACAGAGCATGTCACGTCATAGAAATGGATTCCAAACCACCACAAGTTACAGTGGATTACTTGAAACATTTAACCTGGATAAATGAGGTCATTTTTATTCCAGATATAGATTTTTAAACAAGAACAATGAAGTTGAAAAACGCAATTATTATGGGGCTGGCAATGCTTTTGGGCATGAATCTGGCTCGAGGTCAAGAAAGTCAACAAATATTTTCTCTAGAAGAGTGTATAAATTACGCTTGGGAGAATAACCTCAATGTTAGAAACAATCAGTTAAACCAGTTAAACAGCGAGATAGCTTTGAAGCAATCGAAATTTGCTCTATTGCCGAGTCTTGGCGCTGGAGGTAGTGTTGGTAAGTCTTTTGGTAGAAGTATAGACCCTGTATCTAACTCATTTATTAGCCAAGATTTCACCACTGGTGGTTTTTCTGCAAACACATCTGTTGCCATATATAATGGTGGAGTACTGAAAAATACTATCAAACGAAATGAGCTTAACCTTGATGCCAGTGAATTTGATTTGCAAAAGGCGAAAAACGATATAGGTCTTCAGGTAGCTACTAATTTTCTCAATCTCTTATTAAATAGGGAGCAATTAGAAAATGTTAAGTTTCAGATGGAGGTTACCTCTGCTCAATTGGAAAGAACTAAAAGGCTAGTACAAGCAGGATCATTGCCAATCACTAATCAACTGGATTTAGAGTCTCAATTGGCCTCTAATGAGGTGCAAGTGGTTAATGCTGAAAATGCAGTAAGCCTTGCTTTGCTAAACCTGAAGCAAGCGATGCAAATGCCTGCTGATGAGACCTTGGAGATTGAAACTCCTGAGATTACAATTGAAGATGCCGAATTGACCATGGAAAGTCCTTCAAAAATATATGAAGTAGCCGTTGAGGTTCAGCCGGATGTTAAAAGTGCCGAAATAGGCGTGCAAAGCAGCGATATGGATGTGAAAATCTCGAAAGGAGCATTTCTTCCAACGCTTAGCTTGAGCGGGAGTATTTCAACTAACTACTCCGATCGGGCAAGACAACTTTCAGGTAGCCAGTCTGTCACTGTGCCAGCTAGGGAGATTGGTTTTGTTCAGGGCTCAAATACCGCGGTATTCTCAAACCCACAGACACAAATAGTACCTGTTTTTTCTGACTCTTACAGCGTTACCGATCAGTTCAATGATAACCTTGGGCAATCAGTTAGAGTAAATTTAAATATCCCGATTTTCAATAGGTATAGTAATACAGCTAATTTACAAAGGGCGGAGATTAATAAGCAAAGAGCCGAAATACAGACTCAGAATATTAAAAACACTTTAAGACAAACTATAGAAACAGCTTATAACAGCGCAATTGCCGGACTCAAGTCTTATGAAGCATCAACCAAAAGGGTTGCAGCCTTAGAAGAGTCTTTTAGAGCGACAGAACAAAGGTACAATGTCGGTGATGTTAACTTTGTAGACTACCAAGTAGCAAACAATAACTTATTTGCGGCTAGAACTGACCTGGTTCGTGCCAAGTACGAGTATATATTCCGTGCTAAAATTTTAGATTTTTATTTGGGCAACCCAATTACTTTAGATTAAGAAAAACAACATGGCTAAGAAGAAAAAAGGATCGAATCGAATCGTCTGGATATTATTAATTGTAGTGGCTGCAGTACTCATTTTTGCAGTGGTCGGCAAGAAAGCAGGATTCATTGGCGGAGCGAAGACAATTTCGGTTGAAGTTGCTCAAGTGAGTAAGAAAACGATTGTGGAAAAAGTTACAGCCTCTGGAGTGGTTCAGCCCGTAACAGAGATTATCATAAGCCCTGATGTAGCAGGGGAAATTATTGAACTTAACGTAGAAGAAGGCGACTTTGTGAATGAAGGAATGATTTTGGTGAAAATTAGACCTGATAACTTAATTTCTGCCTTAGATAGATCAAAAGCAAACCTTAATCAGCAATTGGCAAACTTGGCTTCGGCTAAAGCGAATAAAGCAAGAAGTGAGGCGCAGTTGACTCAAGCCGAGTTGGCTTTTAATAGAGCTGAGGAGTTGAAAAAGGAGAATGTTATTTCAGAGGCTGATTATGAAACGGCACAGTCTAACTATCTGACAGCGAAATTCACATTAGAGGCATCGGTTGAAAGCGTGAAAGCCTCTGAATACATCATCAAATCTAGCCAGGCAACAGTGGAGGAAGCGGAGGAGAATGTAAGGTTCACTATCATTCGTGCCCCTGCAAGTGGTACCATTTCTCTTTTGAATGTAGAAAAAGGTGAACGTGTTGTGGGAACTGCTCAAATGGCTGGTACCGAAATGATGCGAATTGCGGATTTGAATCAAATGCAAGTTGAAGTTGATGTGAATGAGAATGATATCATCAGAGTCAATGTTGGAGATACCACCATTATTGATGTAGACTCTTACTCTCAGATGGAAAAGAAGTTTAGAGGTATTGTGACTCAAATTGCAAATACAGCTAACCCTAAGGCTTCTGCTGATGCGGTGACTGAGTTTAAAGTAGAGATTAGAATCTTGAATGAAAGCTTTAATGACTTGCTCTCAGAGATTAGTGGGCCGTCACCATTTAGACCTGGTATGACAGCCAGTGTTGAGATTATAACCACAACCAAAGCGAATGTTATTTCTGTGCCACTTGCTGCTGTTACGACTAGAAACCCTCAATTGAAAGGTAAGACTATTGCAGGTGACGATGAAAATGAAGCAGCTCGTGTAAGTTTAAATACAGATGACAACATGAAAGAGGTTGTGTTTGTGAATGACAATGGAACTGCTAAGATGGTAGAGGTTACAACAGGGATTAGTGATTATGATAACATCGAAATCCTTTCTGGTTTGGAAGAAGGACAAGAGGTGATTTCTGGTCCATTTTTCGTAGTCTCTAAAAGATTGAAAGATGGCGATTTGATTGAAAAGTCGGCAGCTAAGAAACCAGGTGTGCAGCCAGTTGCTCAAACGAATTAGAAAAATTGAAAAAGTAGAATGAAGAAGCACCTTGGTAAAAGGTGCTTTTTTTATGCCTTAAAATGATTCAAAGCTTTATATAATCGATGCAGTGGTAAGCCCATAACATTATAATAATCTCCCTCAATGCCTTTTATCCCAACCATGCCAATCCATTCCTGAATGCCATAAGCACCTGCTTTGTCAAAAGGTTTGTAATTATTGATGTAGAAGTCGATCTGACTTGCACTAAGCTGGTCAAACTTAACTAAAGTTGTTTCTGAAAATGAGATTCTATCTGCTGCAGTTTTCAAACAGACACCTGTTATCACTGAGTGAGTTTTACCCGAGAGAAGATTGAGCATTATCTTAGCTTCACTAGAGTTGCTAGGCTTGGCAAGGGCCTTTTCATTGCATAAAACCACTGTGTCAGAGGTGATGACTAATTCATCTAAGGCTAGCTCCTTAAAAGCATCAGCTTTTATATTGGCAATGTATTCTGCCAAACCTGCCACAGGGTAATCCTGAGGGAAACGCTCATCAACGGGTTTTACTTCCACTTTAAAATCGAAGCCAAGGCCTTTAAGAAGTTCTTTTCTTCGTGGCGATTTACTGCCAAGGATTAAACGGTATGGTAAATTCATCATCTTTAATAGAGCCGAAAAGATAGCCACAAATAACCTTTGGGTAAAAGTAAGTTGATTTCTGAGGAAGCGTGTAGCCTGAATGACAAACTTGCTTTACGGTATCCATGCTGATCTCTTTGGTAATAATGGCGAACTGGGCTTCTTTATTGATCGTTTTTGTCAAGCAAGTTGTGAAGTTTCGTTCAAAAGTAATGTTCTCAGATTTTCTTTGATCTTTGCCTTTAATGCCCAATGCCTTTTCAATAATGAAATAGTGCATGACCGTCAGATCTAATTCTTTTACTACATTTGGAAACTTCCATTCCATGGTCTCAATCGCCTCTGGTTTTAGCCTTACTTTAATGGTTTCATCATTGAAGAGTATTCCAAAGGCCCATTGCTTTCCAAGAATGATCTCCGTTATGTCGTAAGGGTTTTCAATAGGAAGAATAACAAAATAAGGTTCTAATTTCTTAATGAATTCTTCGCGGCTGAAATTTTCCAAACCACTGATTAGCCGATGGGTAGGAAGTATTCTTAGGTCATCAGCTTCACCATTGGTCAGGTACATCATGTGATAATTATAACCCTCTTCACCAGTAGAATCATGCTTATCAAGCATTTCCTGACGGTACTGGATAGAACTCTCAAGTCTGTGGTGGCCATCTGCAAGGATAATCTTTTCAGGCCCCAGTTTATCAATGAATGTCTGAATAATATTTCTGTCGTGAATAACTGAAAATACATCTTTTACTCCTTGATAATCTTCTGTTACATAGATTGGATTTTTCTGGCTTTCGTCCATGTACTGTTCCAACTCAAAGTCTGGATCAAAGTATAAACCATGGGTAGCACTCACATTCAATTCAGTGGCTCTGAGTACATCTACTCTGTCTTTTACTGAATGAGGTATGGTGTTTTCGTGTCGAAGTATCACTGAGTCTGGCTGTCCCCAATCAGTCGCCTCAATGAAGCTCATGAATCCTTTTCGGATGAAATTCTTTCCACTGCCAGCCAAAGAAAAATGCTGATAGTATACATATATTCCAGGCAGAGGATCTTGCTTGATGACACCTCGTTTTTTCCACCGTTCGATAGTCTCGTGTGCTTCTTCAGGTGTTTCTGAATGTAAAGGAACACTCAAGTGGATACTGTTGAATTCCTTTTCATAAAGAGCATCTCTCTGTTTTTGAGAGATCACATCAAAAAGAGGAGAGGTCAATTCTTCAATATTTTGAGATAAGGCCTCATTGTACCTCCAAGCCCTAAAAGGTAATATTTTAGCCATATTATTGTCTCGCTCTAAGCTTCCATTTACTCGCCTGACCATTTGTGCCTGATGCATTGTTGGCCATTTTCTTTTCTTCAAGAACATAGGCAGCTAGAGCAATGGCGATTTGCTCTTCTTCCTCGGTGTGAGTATCGAGCATTTCAGGCTTAAAATGAGTTTGAACAAACTTTGTGTCGAAATTTCCGCTTATGAATGCTTCGTGTTTTAATGCAAAAGCGCAGAAGTCTAGAGTAGTGCTCAAACCACTTATCTCATATTCACTAATCGCTCTAAGCATTCTCATTCGAGCTTGCTCTCTGTTAGCACCATAGGTGATGAGCTTGGCAATCATTGGGTCATAATATATAGGAATATCCATTCCCTGTTCAAAGCCATCATCAACTCGCACGCCCGGCCCTTGAGGAATCTTATAGGTTTCAAGTCTTCCAGTTTCAGGTAAGAAGTTCTCTTTTGGATTTTCTGCATAAACACGTACTTCCATGGCATGCCCCTTGATTTTCAAGTCTTCTTGTTTGAAACTAAGCGGCCTTCCTTCAGCAATAAATATTTGCTCCTTCACAAGATCAATTCCTGTTATTTCTTCTGTTACAGGATGTTCCACTTGAAGTCGGGTATTCATTTCTAGGAAGAAGAAATCAATATTTTCGTCCACAATAAATTCAACGGTGCCTGCACCATAATAATCACATGCTTTTGCCACTCCTATAGCTGCTTCACCCATGGCCTTGCGCTTTTCTGGAGTGAGTATAGCGGAAGGAGCTTCTTCAATTACCTTTTGATGTCGTCTCTGTATCGAACATTCTCTTTCGAATAGGTAAACCAAATTACCATGCTGATCTCCTAATACTTGAATTTCAATATGTCTTGGAGAGCTGATGTATTTTTCAATAAAAACGGACTTATCGCCAAATGCAGACAATGCTTCGCTCATTGCTCTTTGCATTTGTTCTTCAACTTCATCAGCATTTTCAACTACACGCATTCCTTTTCCGCCACCTCCAGCACTAGCTTTAATAAGTACCGGATAACCGATTTCATCGGCAATTTCTTTGGCTTCTTTCAGGTCGGCAACGGCATGGTTAACACCAGGTACCATAGGAACGTTGTAAGAGGCAACAGCATTTTTAGCCGCTAATTTATCTCCCATTACTTCAATGGCATGGGTAGATGGACCTATGAAAATGATCCCTTTTTCAGCCACCTTTTTAGCAAAAGTAGAGTTCTCTGAAAGAAATCCGTATCCAGGGTGAATAGCATCTACATTCAATTCTAGACATACTTCAATAATCTTATCCATCTTTAAATAAGATTGATTAGAAGGGGCAGGACCTACGTTCACAGCCTGATCAGCGTATTTCACGTGAGGAGAATGTAAATCTGCGTCACTATATATGGCTACTGTTTGAATGCCCATTTCTTTGGCAGTTCTCATTACACGGATGGCAATTTCACCTCTATTGGCTACTAAAATCTTTTTGATTCTTCTCTCTGACATAGGCTAAAATTCTCGCTTGCAATGCTAATTAATAATAATGGAATTGTGAACCAACCGCTCTTTTATAAGTGACTCTATTTTTGATAAATGGCGATTATAATATTACCTTTGGCCTCCATTCTATAAGTTATAGTCAAATACTAAAAAGCACAAAAGCGTTGGATTTATTTGAAAAATTATTGTCGAATCAAGGCCCTCTTGGCAAGCATTCGGACGTTTCGGAAGGTTATTTCATGTTTCCTAAACTTGAAGGTCAGATTGCCCCGCGCATGACCTTTATGGGTAAAGAAGTGTTAACCTGGAGTTTAAACAATTATTTAGGTTTGGGGAACCACCCAGAAGTAAGAGAAGTTGATGCTCAGGCAGCAGCAGATTGGGGAATGGCCTATCCGATGGGAGCGAGAATGATGTCTGGTAATACCAGCTATCACGAGCAGTTGGAACAAGAACTGGCTGACTTTGTAAACAAGGATTCCGCCTATCTACTCAATTTTGGTTATCAAGGCGTTTTATCAATCATAGATGCGCTGGTAGACAGAAAAGATGTGATTGTATACGATGCAGAATCACATGCGTGTATTATTGATGGCGTTAGGCTTCATATGGGTAAACGCTTTGTTTTCCCTCATAACGATATTGAAAACTTAACAAAGCAATTAGAAAGAGCTACTAAAATCACAAATGAAACAGGTGGTGGTATTTTAGTAATTACTGAAGGGGTTTTCGGAATGACAGGAAACTTAGGTAAGCTAAAAGAGATTGCAGCGTTAAAAAGTAAATTTGATTTTAGACTCTTAGTTGATGATGCTCATGGTTTTGGTACTATGGGAGCTACAGGGGCAGGTTCTGGTGAACAATTAGGTTGTCAGGATGAGATTGATGTCTACTTCTCAACTTTTGCTAAATCTATGGCCGCTATTGGTGCTTTCGTTGCTGGTGATAAGAAGATCATTAAGTTTTTAAAGTACAACATGAGGTCTCAAATCTTCGCTAAGTCACTTCCGATGCCGTTTGTTATTGGTGGTTTGAAGAGACTTTCTATGTTAAGAGACAATCCTGAACACAAAACAAAGCTTTGGACTATTGTAAATGCACTGCAAGATGGTCTTAAAGAAAAAGGCTTCAGTATTGGTACAACTCAGTCTCCAGTTACGCCAGTGGTACTTAATGGAACAGTTGGAGAGGCAGCGGCCTTAAGTAAGGACCTGCGTGAAAACTTTAATATCTTCTGTTCAGTGGTAATTTACCCTGTTGTACCAAAGGGTATGATTATTTTAAGGTTAATTCCTACAGCGTCTCATTCTTTGTCCGATGTGGAAGAAACTATCGCTGCATTCGAGGCAATTAAAGGTAAGTTGTCCTCTGGTGAATACCAGAAAGGGGAGTTAGCACTTGCATTTGATGAGTAAATCCAAAAAAATGTGCCTCTGTTGTTGTTAATAGAGTATTTTGCTTTATATTGCTCTCAATTAAACAATATTATCTACAACCTTAAAACACGATAAATATGAGTCAATTTAGCAGAGTTAAATCATTAGTAGATTCACTAGAGGACGATTTCTCAAAATTCTATGATAAAGGGAACCAAGCTGCTGGTACCAGAGTAAGAAAAGGAATGCAAGAGCTTAAGAATATGGCTCAAGAAATCAGAACCGATGTTCAAAACATCAAGAATAGCTAATACGATAACCGTATTTATATAAAAAAGCCAATCAATGATTTGATTGGCTTTTTTAATGCCATTTTTTTTTATAAATGATTGGAAATCAGTTGTTTAAGTACTTCTGAGGCAGGTAATAAAGGTAAGCGTACTTGATTGCCGCAAATACCTTTTTGTCTCAATACCTCTTTGATTCCTACCGGATTACTTTCCTCATACATTAGTGGATTAATAGCTTCGAATGAGTCACAGACTGCTTTGGCTTCTTCAAATTTTCCATCTAAAGCTAAGCTCGCTATCTTGCTAAATTCAGTTGGGAAGCCATTTGCTAAGACTGAAATAACCCCATTACCACCCATTTCTATGATCTCTTTTGTGATGAGATCATCGCCTGATAATAGTAAAAAATCATTCGGTTTGTCTTGCGCAATGGTTTTGCATTGCTCCAAATTTCCTGAAGCTTCTTTTATCCCTATAATATTAGCATGATTGGCTAAAGCTAAACTTGTGGAGGCTAGCATGTTCGACATTGTTCTACCAGGAACATTATAAAGGATAACCGGAACAGGAGATGAATCTGCAATTTTAGAGAAATGCGCTATGATACCTGCTTGGCTAGGTTTATTGTAGTAGGGACTAACGGAAAGAAGTGCATCAACTCCATCAAAGTCAGTGCTTTCAATTTCATCAATAACGGCTGCCGTGTTGTTCCCTCCAATACCGTATACAATTGGTAGGTCTTTCGAATTATTTTGCTTCACAAAAGAGAGGATAGCTTTCTTTTCATCTTTTGTCATAGTAGCAACTTCGCCTGTAGTGCCTAGAACCACATAGTAGTCAACTCCTTCTCCAGTAAAGTCGAGCACTCTTTTTAGTCCATCATAGTCAATTAGCCCTTTTTCAGTTAAAGGTGTGATTAGTGCAACGCCCGTTCCATGTAGTTTTTCCATCTATCTTATCGACTTAATGTATTTGATTATTTGCTCTGCAAAATTAGTTGTACCCGCACTTTTATTAATACCGATCATCAATTCATAATACTGTTCTGCTTTTTCGGAATAAAAGCCCACTCTACATTTGGCTTTTGTTCTGTTTAAGAGACTCTTCATAATTTCGTTCATCTCGAAATCTAAATGGATGAGGTAGTCGAAAGAAGTCTCACTGAATTTGGTGGCTTCCTCAGAGTCAATTTTGCCCCAATTGTTTAATTGTTCAATATGAAAGCTGGGATGTTTACTAGAGGTAATTTCCCTCATATCCATAAAGCATAACACATCGACATGTTTGTTTTCGCCCAGAGTATTTAGGAGCATATCAATTGTCTCCTCTTTCTTATCCCCTTCGAAGGTGTAGATAATCCCAATGCTTTGAGACTGTTCATAGGAAGGAATAACTTGCTTCGCATCCCTTTTCTTGGACTTACTCACAAGCCCTAGCATTTTCTTACCTAACAACGACATCAGTTTTCGATCATTTGAATGAACTCTTCTTCAGATATTATATGGATTCCCAGCTTGGTTGCTTTTTCCAGTTTGGCTGGTCCCATGTTATCTCCAGCCACAAGATAGTCTAGTTTGGCGCTAATGGATGAAACAACCTTGCCACCATTGAGCTTTATTTTATCTTTTAATTCATCGCGCGAGAATTGGCTGAATACTCCACTGATTACAAAGGTTTTATCTAACAAGTTTGAGCCTTCTGTAACTATTTCGACCTCTTCAATCTCGAATTGAAGGCCAGCTGCTTTTAATTCGTGAATTAGCTTTTGATTTTTCTCCTGTTGAAAGAAATCAATAACACTTTCTGCAATTCTATCTCCAATTTCGGGAACTGCAATTAACTCTTCAAAACTTGCCTCGCTTAACGCTTGGATGTTCTTGAAGTGCGTGGCTAGCTTTTCAGCCACCGTTTGCCCCACATACCTTATTCCAAGGCCAAAAAGAACCCTTTCAAAAGGTGTTTGCTTTGATATATGAATGGCCTCAATAATATTGCTCGCAGATTTTTCACGAAGGCTTCTGGTACTGTAATCACCCTTTTTCTCAGAGAATGTTTTGAATTCGAGACCATTCAGGTCGTCAAAAGTTAAATGATATAAACCAGCGTAATCATAGATCAGGCCATTGTCTAAAAGGCCTCGAATAGTTTCTGAGCCTAGGCTATCAATATCCAAGGCTTTTCGCTGAATGAAGTGCTCAATCCGTCCCAAGATCTGTGGTGGACATCCTTCAGCATTCGGGCAATAGTGATTGGCTTCACCTTCCTTTCGAATCAATTCAGTATTGCATTCAGGACAATGAGAAATGTACTCAACGGGAATGCTTGTCGCTGATCTGGCTGTTTCATCAATACCGGTAATCTTAGGGATGATTTCACCTCCTTTTTCCACAAAGACAGTATCTCCAATGCGTATTCCTAATCTTTCAATTTCATTGGCATTGTGAAGCGAGGCACGCTTTACGGTCGTTCCAGCAAGTAGCACGGGTTTTAAATTAGCAACAGGTGTTACAGATCCCGTTCTGCCGACCTGGTAAGAAATACTCTCTAACACAGTTGAGGCGCTTTCTGCTTTGTATTTATAAGCGATGGCCCAGCGTGGGCTTTTGGCGGTAAAGCCAAGTTCTTCTTGCTGGTCGAGACTATCTAGTTTAATAACAACTCCATCTGTTTCGGAAGGAAGATCATGTCTTTTGGTTTCCCAAATGGCAATGTATTCAAGCACTTCATCTATACTGCGGCACTTTTTATAAGTCTGTGAGATGTTAAATCCCCATTGCTCCAGTTGTTGAATAGACTCAGAATGAGTCTTGAAGTCAAGGTTTTCGCCTAGCAGGTAATACAAATAGCAGTCTAGTTTTCGGGTGGCAACAATTGCTGAGTCTTGCATTTTGAGCGTACCTGAACCAGCATTTCTTGGGTTAGCCAATTGATCTTCCCCGTTTTCAATTCTTTCAGCATTAACGCGTTCAAATTCCTTCTTTGGGAAAAAGACTTCGCCTCTTACCTCAAAACTTTCAGGAGTATATGCCTTTACTTTTAATGGAATGGTTCGAATGGTTTTGGCATTACTGGTTACATCGTCTCCCTCAGTACCGTCACCTCTGGTTACCGCTCTTTTGAGCATGCCATTTTCATAGCTGAGGCTCAGCGCTGTTCCATCAAATTTTAACTCACAGAAGTAAGAATAATCGTCAGTACCTAGTCCTTTTTTTACCCTGTTGTCCCAGTCAATCAGGTCTTCTTTGGAGTATGTATTGCCCAGTGAGAGCATAGGATACTTATGAACGACTGTCTCAAAGTTTTTTGTCACTGTTCCGCCAACCCGCTGGCTAGGAGAGTCTTCGAACTTAAACTGAGGGAATTCATTCTCTAGTGCAATCAATCGCTCTAAAAGCTGATCGAATTCGTAATCGGTAATTTCAGAGCTGTCTTTTTGATAATAAAGTTCGTTGTGATAATCAATTTGCTCTGAAAGCTTTTTGATTTCAGACAGTGCCTGTTCTTCTGTCATATCAATTGAGTTTTTCAAGTGAAGATTGAATTTCAGCTTCAGTATTTTCTAGCTTGGCTTTGCAGTCGGTAATCAATTGAGTGGCTTCTTTTACCAAGGTTGACAGTTCGTCAATGTCTGGATTCTCATTTTCAATCCGATCTACGATCTCATTAATTCTTTTTAATGCTTCTTTATAGCTTAGTATCTCACTCATTTTCTACACTTGTCACTTTACTTTCAATTTGTGTGTGCGAATTCTTGGTAACTAATTGATCTCCAATTTTAACCTCTTGATTAATGATAGAGCGGCCATTTTTAAGAGTAATGGAGTAGCCTCTTTTAAAAATGGTTTCAGGGTCAATGAGCTTAATTTTATCACCTAATGCTGAAAGGCGGGTCTTACTTTTGTCGAGCTGCGCCTTACTGGCGAATTTAAGCATATGCTGCTTATCACGTATGATATTTTCCGCCTGTTTTAGGTAAGATCTGCTGGCTTTTTCTAGCCTATAGCCAGTTTGAGTTAGGCTGTGTTTAGCCTCACTAAATTTATCTCTTACGCCTCGTTCGAGTCGGCTATTGAGGTCGAAGAGGTTGTTATAGAATCTATCTACTCCAGATATAATGAACTCAGCGACAGCGGTAGGGGTCTTTAAGCTGGTATTGGCTACCAAGTCTGCTACTGTTTGGTCCCTTTCATGTCCTATGCCAGTGAGCACTGGTAAAGGAGAGGCTGCAATGAGTTTAGCAAGATCATAGGCATCGAAACTGTCTAAGTCAGTTTGTGCTCCACCGCCTCGAATAATGGCGATGATGTCGAATTTATCTTGAGATGCTTTAATCTGTTCAAGCGCTTTACCTATGGATGATTCCGTTTCATTCCCTTGCATTACTGCATTGAACGTCTCGATAAAGAAGTCGTAACCTTGACCATTATTTCTCAATTGATCCATAAAATCTCCATAGCCCGCGGCAGTAGCTGAACTAATTACTGCAATTCTTTGGGGAACAAGAGGGAGTTGGAGGGCTTTATTCAAATCGAGGTAACCTTCCTCTCTCAATTTTTTTATGGTTTCTTCTTTTTGTCGAGATCGCTCTCCAATGGTGAAATTAGGATCAATGTCGTTGACCGTAAGGCTCATGCCATAAACCTCATGGAAGTTAATACTAATATTGAAGAGTACTTTGATACCGGGTTTTAAGGGAGAACCAGTGGCTTGAATAAATTGCTGACTTAAGGTTCTGTAGGTGTAAGCCCAAATATTGGCTCTAATCTTGGCCTGAATGAAGTTATGCTCCTTCTCTACAAGTTCCATGTAGCAATGTCCTTTCTGATTTTGCCTGAGTTCACTGATCTCAGCAA
>CAYGKL010000084.1:0-4577 GCA_964350505.1 uncultured Roseivirgaceae bacterium
TCTTCAACTTTACTGCAGATCATACTTCATATGTTTGAGTTGAGGATTTCTCCCTGTGGTCGAAATGACGTTCTCACAGACTGAATGTTAGGTTTTGGATTGCATCCTTCTACCAATGCCTTTTTTAAGCCATAAATGTCACTTCTTAGTCATTTCGAAGGAGGTAAGACCGAAAAATCCTCAACATTATTGCAGATCATACTTCATATGTTTGAGTTGAAGATTTCTCCCTATAGTCGAAATGACGTTCTAATGAAATTACCGATAGCTCAATTACTTAATCCACCAATTCCCTAGTTTCCCAATCCACCAATTACTGTTTACGCTTAACTCCACGAATAGCAGGTTCATTCCAAGGTTCATCAGGCCAAACATGTTTCGGGTAGCGCCTTTTCAGTTCTTTCTTCACTTCGAAATAGGCATCAGACCAAAAGCTCTTAAGGTCTGCTGTGATTTGAACGGGTTTGAAACCCGGAGAGAGCAAATGCATCAACACACCTTGCTTTCCATCGTTTACTTTTGGTGTTTCTGCGAGTCCGAAGACTTCTTGAATACGCACCGCTAGGACAGGAGCTTCTCCATTATCGCGATACATTAATTTGATTTGAGAGCCACTTGGTACTTCCAAATGTTGCGGTACTAACTCGTCTAGCTTTTGCTGTTGCTCAAAACTGAGGCTATGTTGCAGGATGTCTTTAAGCTTCAGTTTCTTCAGGTCCTCTGGCTTTCTAATATCAGTTAGGTACGGACTTAGCCAATCTTGTGCGGTGCGCAATAAGCTGGAGGTACTTACCTCAGGCCATCCGTCATTTGGATTCCATTTTCTCAAAGAAATGACGCGGTTTTGCCATTGCTGAACTTCTTCGTCAAAGGTCAATAGTCTTTCACCTTCCTTTTGAATGGCCTCTATAATCGCTTGAATGAGATGTTTAGGGTCAGGATCAGGCAGAGGTGTACTCCGCAAAACGATACTGCCAATGCATAAATTTTTAGAGGCAATGAGACCACCATCCTCAGTGTCCCAAGTAATCACTTCCTTTTCCTTCACCAAAGGAGCGAGGTCTTTAGGATTGAGCGGAGAAGCCATAAAGATTTTACCCATTCCATCACGAGCATCGATATGGCAGATGGCCAACCAAGGTTCTGCAGCCAAATCTTCTCGATGACCAGCCATAGCATAGCGTCCGTTCGAAAGCTGGAATTGCGCATTATTGCCCGGTCTGGCAAAAGCAATTCTCTCTGGATAAGCATGGGTGATGAGCACGCCAGTTTCATAAGGATCTATAAATGAATTATCGGCTTCAATTTCCACCAAGCGCCTGTACTGATCGGCAATCTTTTCAATTCTGGCCATTTTTCGACCTTCTCTATTTTCTCGCCTGTGTGTTCTGAGCGCTTCAATTCTGGTATTGATATCAATACCAGCTTCTCTACCCAAAGGGTCTCTTTCCTCGAATAAAGCGGCAATATCTGTAGCCAAGGCCAACTGATCATCCTCTTCTGCAAGAATTAGCATATGGGCAATGCGTGGATGGCATGGAAGTCGGAGCATTTTCTGTCCGTGGGCTGTGATTTTACCGTTCTCTAAGGCATCTAGTTGATGCAGTAAGTCACTGGCTTGTGAAACTGCACCCTTTGGCGGAGGAGTCAGCCAGGTCATTTGCAAGGGATCGATGATGCCCCATTGCGCCATATCGAGGACTAAGGAAGCTAAATCGGCTTCTAGTATTTCTGGAACAATGTGTTCGCCTAATCGCTGATGAGTTACGGGACTCCACATGCGGTAGCAATGACCTGCACTAAGTCGGCCAGCACGGCCAGCACGCTGATCTGCATTGTCTCTGGAAATCCTGACAGTCTCTAAACGTGACAGACCAGAATTTGGGTCGAACTTAGACGTGCGACCGAAGCCACTGTCCACTACTACTTTAATGCCTTCAATGGTCAAACTCGTTTCGGCAATGTTAGTGGCTAATACAACTTTCCGTTTCCCATTTCGATCTGGGAGAATGGCCGCATTCTGTTTGTGCTGAGGCAGAGAACCATACAACTGATGAATGCCAAAGCCTCTCAATTCTTTTTTAAGGATATCTGCCGTATTCTGTATTTCTCGTTGGCCTGGTAAGAAAACGAGAATGTCACCCTCATGCTTTTTGGTAGCTTTGATAATGGTTTTTGAAACCAACTCAGGAATTAGAAATTCATCAATGTCACCTTCATAGCTGACCTCAACTGGGTATTGCCTTCCTTCACTGACCACGGCTGGCGCTTTTAACAAAGAAGTGAGCTGTGGCATATTCAGGGTTGCCGACATGATCATAATTCGGAGGTCAGTTCTCAGCACCTGTTGCGCTTCACGGCAAAGGGCTAGGGCTACATCGGCATGGATGCTGCGTTCATGGAATTCATCGAAAATGACCATTCCAATGCCTGATAGCTCATTGTCGGACTGAATCATTCGGGTGAGGATTCCCTCTGTAACCACTTCAATCTTTGTCTTTTCCGAAACGCGATTATCAAATCGGATGCGATAGCCCACCGTTTGACCTACTGGTTCTCCCAGAAAATAGGAAAGACGTTCCGCAATAGTTCGTGCAGCCAATCTTCTTGGCTCTAGCATGATGATCTTCTGATCACCCAGCCATGCTTCATTCATTAAAGTAAGTGGTACGAGTGTACTCTTACCCGCTCCCGGAGGCGCATTGACAATGAGCGTATTGGTTTGTGCCAAATGCTCCTGAATTTCAGGAATTACGTCAGCAACTGGTAGATCTATGTTTTGGTAGTCGAATTTCAATGGGCTGGATTAAAGTGCGAAGGTAAGAAGTATCGCATTTAGTCTTAAGGTTTACTGATGAATTCAACTTTTTTCAAATCATATTGTAACTTCGAAGTGTTTATTGAATAAAACTTCCTGCTATGCTTAAAAAGAGTCTTTTCCTGTTATTTATGGCTGCTGCGTTTTCTTGCTCAGCAGAACCTTCAACTTTTATAGAAGAAATCACTGATCCAGTAGATGCCTCTAAAATCAAAGCAGAACTGGTAAATGACCAACTTAAAAACCCCTGGGGTATGGTTTTTCTTCCTGAAGGCAAAATACTAGTTACCGAGAAGGAGGGCAGAATTGTGCTACTTGAAAACGGGGTAATCATCAATAACGATGTTGCTGGAGGGCCAGAGTCTAAAGTTCAGGGGCAAGGTGGACTTTTGGACATAGAGCTACATCCGAACTTTTCATCTAATCGATGGGTCTATTTCACCTATGCTAGCGAAGAAGGTGATGGCAATGGAGCCATGACCGCTTTAGCAAGAGCTCAATGGAACGGTTCGGCTTTTGAAAATTTGGAACAACTCTATAAAGGCTCGCCAAATACTAGGGCAAGTGCACATTTTGGAAGTAGAATCGCTTTTGATGCGCAGAACCATGTCTATTTCTCCATCGGAGATAGAGGGAATAGAGATGAAAATCCACAAGATATCACAAGAGACGGAGGTAAAATTTACAGATTGAATGATGATGGGAGCATTCCTTCAGACAATCCGTTCGTTGGTGAAAATGGCGCAAAAGAAGCTATTTATTCTTTTGGGCATAGAAATCCTCAAGGCTTAGCAACCAATCCAGCCACAGGAGAAATTTGGGAACATGAGCACGGTCCACAAGGCGGAGATGAAGTGAATAGAATTCAAAGTGGAGCTAATTATGGTTGGCCTGTAATTACTTACGGTGTGAACTATGGTGGAGCACCAATTACCGATGAGAGAACTAGAGAGGGCATGATACAGCCAGTTACTTATTGGGTGCCTTCAATAGCTCCATGCGGAATGGCCTTTGTCAATGATTCGAAATACGATGGTTGGAATGGTAACCTCATTGTGGGTTCACTGAAATTCAGCTACTTGGTGAGGCTAGTGATTGAAGATAACCAAGTAGTGAAAGAAGAGAAGATTGCGGAGGGAATTGGTAGAGTGCGAAATGTAGAAATGGGTAACGATGGCTACCTCTATGTAGGCGTTGAAGCTGGCGGACTATATCGATTGGTGATTGAAGAATAGAAAAGCTGTGAAAAACTTCGATTTTGCTTTACTGCTTTTGAGATAATTCGCATCTTCGCAACAAATAAAGAGACTATGTTTATTATTGTTGTTTTAGTATTATTCGTTGCTGCTATTGCAGCTCCATTTGTTTGGCCAAACACAAAGATTAGTTCTCATAAAAAAGACTGGGAAGTTTAGTCTAATACCTGTTTACCCGCTGATTGCGGCCAATTATCCAATAAAGTATTGAACCCAGAACAGGGAGGAGTATAACCACTAGTACCCAAATGACCTTGTTTTGGTGCGGGTCGAATTCACTCTTCAGAATATCGATTAAAGCTCCTATTACTATCAGTAAAGGGATGGCGTAGAACGCTAGAATAATAAAAAACATATAGTTATAAAGTCTAGGTATTAGTTCAGAGTCATTCTAGAATTAGGATTCACTCTTTGTTTCCTTCCCAATATAAAATATAATATCGATCCTACAATTGGAAGAAGGAGTGTAACAAGCACCCAAATCAGTTTTGTTGTTGAGTCTT
>CAYGKL010000084.1:4677-15647 GCA_964350505.1 uncultured Roseivirgaceae bacterium
ACAATTGGAAGAAGGAGTGTAACAAGCACCCAAATCAGTTTTGTTGTTGAGTCTTCAAAATTACCTCTCAAAATACTAATCAGGGCTATCAATGGTAATAACCAAAATGGGGAGCCAAGGAGAATTATAATAAATAACTCCACGCCCCCTGGAATACCAACACTTATTATATCCATAACTAGATTAGTCTTTGTTTAAGTTAAAATGCCTTTTCTCTACTTTTTGGTTTCGGCCAACAGCAAAATAAAGTAGTGGGCCTAAAAATGGTGCGAAGAGGATGACGATTACCCAAATGAGTTTAGTAGTTCCATCTTTGAAGTTGCTTCTTACTACATCTACTAATGCGATAAAGGGCAGGGCAATGATGAAAAGAAAGAATAAAATAATGATTTCTGGCCCCCCGGGCATACCTATAGCTATAATATCCATGTGTCTGTATTTTCCACTAATGTAATATTAATTGTTAAAATTAGCAGATCATTCTTGCCCTAACTGGCTTCTTCCCATCAATTTTACAATCATATCCGCATCGGGATTTTGAGCAAGAACAACCCTTGCTAAAACAATGAGAGGTACTGAAAGCAGCATTCCTGCAATTCCCCAGATATATCCCCAAATAATTAAGCCTAGTATTACGGTTACAGTATTTAAAGCCACGGAAGAACCTAGCATAAAGGGTTCTATTACATTTCCCCAAACAAACTGAGTGGCGATTAGCAGTAAAAGAAAGAATACAAAACTACCGCTAGACTCTATTTGAATTAAACCCAATAGCATGGGGGGGATAGTAGCAGCAATTGAGCCAACTGTAGGTATGAAATTGAGGAGAAAGGCTAAGAAACCCCAGAAAAGCGCAAAGTCTATTCCGAAAGCGTAACTGATAACTCCAAAAAACAATCCGGTACAGAAACTGGTGAAGAATTTCACTTTCATATAGCTAACAATAGCATTCTTTACCTCGATGAATGACTTGGTAAGCCTTTCCTGACCAGCGGCATCATCGCCTTCTAAGTAAGCGATATATTTTTCGTACCGAACAATACTGCCTAATACGGCAATTAGGTAAATGGCGCTTAGAATAAAGTTAAATGTAAAAGTTCCTAATGAGCTTGCCACTACTCCAGAGGTATTCAGGAGAAACTCAGTGGATATGATATTATTGATCATCTGGATAAAGCCACCAGTCTCTAGATTAGCCACTCCTGGTATAAATTCTAAACCGGATAGTATTTCCTGAAACTTACTATCGATTTGAAGTAGCAGCTTGTCTTTTTGCTCAACAATTTGGAGTCCGGTATCATAAACAATCAACCCAATAAGAAAAATAAAACCAAGCGTAACGATGGTAATTAAACTAATGCTAAACGTGTAGGGCCATTTTTTTTTATCGAGATAACTAATGATTGGTGAAAGAAGTATCCCTATAAAAACTGCAAATGCCAATGGAATAAGTAGTGAGGATAGCGTCTTAATGATCATTATGCCCAGGATGGCGGCAAAAACAAGGAGTATGTTTTTAATAATCCGGATGTCTGAATTAAAGGCTGTATTCATCTATGAGTTCTAGAGCTTCTTAAAAACTGAAATTAAACAAATTATTCTGGCCGTGCATTTATGCTAAAAAATTAAGTTGGAAAGGACTTTAATATTTAGTTTTGTACCTTGATCAATTAACAAAGATGCCCTTGGAATTTGAACAACCCATAGTGGAACTGGAAGGAAAGTTGGCAGAAATGAAACAGCTTGCAGAAAGCAGTAGAGTGGATGTCACAGAAGATGTAAAATCTTTGGAAAAGAAGATACAGAAGCTGAAAGAAGAGACTTATAAAAACCTTACCAGATGGCAGAGAGTTCAGCTCTCTCGTCACCCCGAAAGACCATATACCTTAGATTACTTTTATAACATTACTGACGACTTTATCGAAATTCATGGTGACAGAACCGTGAAGGACGACAAGGCCATGGTTGGTGGTTTTGGAACAATCAACGGACAAACTGTAATGTTAGTAGGCCAGCAAAAAGGCCGTAATACCAAACAGCGCCAGATGCGCAATTTTGGTATGGCTAACCCTGAAGGCTATAGAAAAGCGCTGAGGCTTTTTAAAATGGCTGAGAAATTCAACAGACCGATTGTAACGCTGATCGACACTCCAGGAGCATATCCGGGTTTCGAGGCGGAAGAAAGAGGTCAGGGAGAAGCCATTGCAAGAAACATCAGAGACATGTTTATGCTCAAGGTGCCTGTGATTTGTATTATCATCGGGGAAGGAGCCTCAGGGGGTGCTTTAGGCATTGCAATTGGAGATAAGGTGCTCATGCTTGAGAATACTTGGTATTCTGTGATTTCACCTGAGTCTTGCTCTTCCATTCTTTGGAGAAGCTGGGAGTATAAGGAACAAGCCGCAGAAGCACTCAAGCTTACAGCTACTGATATGCAAGGTTTTGGACTTATTGATGGCATTATAGAAGAGCCACTTGGTGGTGCGCACAGAAATCCGCAATGGATGTATGATACGCTAAAGAATAGAATTCTAGACGAGTTGAAGTCCTTGATGGCGATGAGCCCTGAAGAACGTATCAATACGAGAATAGAGAAGTTCTCCGATATGGGAGAAATAGTAGAATAAGAGACTATATACAAGAAGGAAAGAAGACCACTTAGTTTTGCTTTGTGGTCTTTTTTGTTTTGTCTAATTTCAAATTCATGAAATCAAAAAAGCAAAAAGCATTAGCGATACTCCTAGAAATCTTCATTGTAATTGTAGGGATTAGTATTGCATTTGCTCTAGAAAGATGGTCTTCTGAAAACAAAGAGGATAAGTTGGAGCGAAGCTATAAAAGCTCCTTAATTTCAGATCTTCAAGAGGATATGGATGAGCTTCAAAGTATTGTAGATTCAACCGATGTTATATTGAAGTATGTTGGAGAGATATTTCAGTTTACCTATGCCAATCGATCATACGAAGTTTATACAAGAAACCACATTACAAGCACTTATTTGGCTACCTATTTTTATCCTCAAAATGGAACATATGTCTCATTACTAAATTCAGGTGAAGTCAATGTTATTGATGAATTTGAGATTAAAAAAGCCCTTTCTGATCATTATAACGTTAGCTTAAAAGAACTTCAAAGGACTGACCAAATCATCAGAAATCTTGCTGATAATTATATCAGCCCCTACATGTTAGACAACATTAAGTTTTCTTACACCAGAGATGGTATTGAGTCTGCCGAACCACTAAAGACGGTAAAAGCTACCAATATGATAGGGAGTTACTTTAATATCTTAAGCAATAGGCAACGGGCTTATAAATCATTCATACATCAATCAGATTCCTTGAAAAATTTGGTAGCAAATACACTTAAATAATCGCACATGCAGCTTCATATTATAGAAACAGGGAATTTTAAATTAGACGGAGGCGCCATGTTTGGTGTGGTGCCTAAAGGTCTTTGGTCACGTACCAACCCAGCCGATGAGAAAAACCTATGCACTTGGTCAATGAGGTGTCTGTTGATAGAAGATGGAGATCAGCTAATTCTCATCGACAATGGCATTGGTAATAAGCAAGATGCCAAGTTCTTCAGTCATTACTATCTCCATGGCGATGGCTCATTGGATGGCTCTTTAAAACAAGCAGGGTTTGATAGAAGTGAGATTACCGATATGTTCCTTACCCATTTACATTTTGATCATTGTGGTGGAGGTGTAGATTATGTGGGAGATGACAAGGGAAAGTTAGAGCTCCATTTCCCAAATGCTAAATACTGGTCTAATCAAGATCATTGGAAATGGGCAACACATCCTAATGCAAGAGAAAAGGCTTCCTTTTTAAAGGAGAACATAATGCCAATGAAAGAAAGTGGCAACCTTCATTTTGTGCCACTTAACGGCAAGTTTCCATTCAGACAGTTTGAAGTACATACTGTCGATGGGCATACAGATAAGCAGATGATTCCTAAAATTAAGTACAAGGAATATACTATAGTATTTATGGCCGATCTGTTGCCTTCAGTGGGGCACATTCCGTTGCCGTACGTAATGGGTTATGATACTCGGCCTTTACTCACACTAGATGAGAAAGCAAAGTTTCTGAATGAAGCTGCCGACAATGAATACATTTTATTTTTAGAACACGATTCAGTGAATGAGTGTTGTACCGTTAAGCACACAGAAAAAGGAGTGAGGCTCGACAGAACTTTTCCATTAAAAGAGATTCTTTAACACATGAAAGTAGGATTAGCATTATCAGGTGGAGGAGCTAGAGGCTTTGCACACCTTGGAGTATTTAAAGCTTTAGAAGAGGCTGGAGTAAATGTAGACATGCTGAGTGGTGCAAGCGCTGGCTCTATTGCAGCTGCTTTCTATGCCTATGGATACAGCCCTGAAGAAACGCTTGATATTTTTGAAAATACTAATATACTTAAATTGGTATGGCCGGCATTTAGCGTTACAGGACTTTTAAATATTCAAAAAACTGAGTCGGTCTATCAAAAGTATTTGAAAGAAGACTCTTTCGAGAAAGCTAAAATACCTCTTTACATTTCAACAACTAATTTGAATGAAGGTAAGGCTCAAATGTTCAATTCTGGCTCTTTGAGGCAAGCTGTGATGGCCTCTTGTTGTATTCCATTTATTTTCGATCCAGTTAAAATTGGGGATGATTACTTTGTAGATGGTGGCATCTTGAATAATATGCCAACAGAGGTTTTAAAAGAAAATGATTGTGATTTCATTATAGGAATCAATGCAGTACCTGTAGTGAAAGAGCCCAATTTATCTGGTCCAAAACGAATGATTGAGCGTGTTTCTGTTTTAGCCTTAAGCGCAAATGTAGCTGCAAGCAGTAAATTATGCGATTTGTATATAATGCCTTCAGAGTTGAGAAATTTTGGAACTTTCGATTTTAAAAAGTCTAGAGAACTTTATGATATTGGCTACGAGTATACAAAACACATGTTGGAAACCTCTGATAATGAGAAGCTAAGTAAACTGATGGAAAAGTCTAAATCGGCTTAATCGTATATTCCAAACAATTATTTACTCACTTTGTAAACCTTTGTATGTTTTTTTACGACTACTTAAAGAAATACAAAATATAGATACGTGTGTTCAAGGTTAAATACGTCTAATCAATAAATAATCTGAATTTTAAACCTCACCCGATAGCTATCGGGACAAAACAACAACAATGCGTAGAATAATAATTTGCGCCTGGATACTGTGTTTGGTCAGCATAGTAAAAGCTCAGGATAAAGTAACTCTTAGTGGTTACATACGTGACGCTACAAATGGCGAAGAGCTCATCGGAGTCACCGTTTATGTCAAAGAAACCCAAACGGGGGGCATCAGTAATGCCTATGGCTTTTATTCCTTAACCCTGCCAAAGGGTACTTATAACATCATTTATAGTTTCATTGGTCTCAAGAATGTTGAGAAAGAAATAGTGTTGGATAACAACCAATCCCTCAATATTGAACTCGAAGAAGCTGCCTTGGAACTGAATGAAGTAGTGGTAATTGGTGAGCGTGAAGACGAAAAAATCGTCAATATACAGATGAGCAAAAACGAGCTGGATATGGCTCAGATTAAGAAACTCCCAGCACTCTTTGGTGAACCAGATATCATTAAAACGATACAAATGTTGCCAGGTGTAATATCTGCGGGAGAAGGGACTTCTAGTTTTTTCGTAAGAGGAGGTAGCGCAGATCAAAACTTGATTTTGATCGATGAGGCTCCCGTTTATGACCCATCACATTTGTTTGGTCTATTCTCTGTTTTCAATGCAGACGTAATCAAAGACTCGGAGCTTTATAAGGGTGGAATACCGGCTAGATACGGAGGTAGATTGTCTTCTATTTTAGATGTTAGAACAAAGGATGGAAATAATAAAGAGTTTGGTGGCGAAGCAGGTATTGGACTTCTAGCCAGTAGCCTAATGCTTGAAGGCCCAATCAAGAAAGACGAAAGTTCTTTCATTGTTTCCGCTAGAAGATCGTATGTCGATCTTTTCTTAAAAGCAGCCAATGAAGACAATCTAGTCTATTTTTATGATGTAAATGCCAAAGTGAACTGGCGTGCGAATAACAAAAATCGTTTCTTTTTGGCACTCTATGCAGGACGCGATGATTTCAAGTTCGGGGATGAATTTGGCTTCGACTGGGGTAATCGTACTGCTACTTTTCGTTGGAATCACCTTTTTAGTGATAAGTTGTTTTCAAACACTTCACTCATTGCAAGTCGATTTGATTATGGATTAGCATCTACGAGTTCTAGTAATGGTTTCGATTGGGATTCTGACTTAACTGAATACTCATTTAAGCAAGACCTTAACTATTTTATCAACCCAAAGCTCACCCTAGACTTTGGTTATCATTTAACCTACAGACTCTTCAGCCCAGGCATTATTGTACCAGAGGAAGGTTCGATTTTTAAGAGGACGGAACTTCAAAAAGAATATGCCTTAGATCATGCTTTATATGCCGGATTGGAACATCAGGTGTCTGAAAAGTTGAGTTTTCAGTATGGAGCAAGGCTCTCTGTTTTCCAGAATATTGGTGAGCAGATGGTTTATACTTATCAAGACATTAGCAATAACTCAGAGCCTATTAGAATAGATTCAACCCAATATGGAAGCTTTGAAAACATAAAAACCTATGTAAACTTCGAGCCTCGATTTGCAGCAAGGTATATTCTTAATGAAAGCACCAGCTTAAAAGCCAGTTACAACCGCATGGTGCAGAACACTCATTTAATAAGTAGCGGAACAGTACCATTACCTTTCAATACATGGGCACCTAGCTCGGGTTACCTGAGACCTCAAAAGGCAGATCAGTTGGCTATTGGTTACTTTAAGAACCTTAAGAATAATAAATATGAGTTCTCGGCTGAAGCCTACTATAAGGACATTCAGAATGTGACTGATTTTGCTGACAACGCCCAAATTTTCTTTAATAAAGATTTGGTAACTGAGTACAGACAAGGAGACTCCGAGGCATATGGCTTAGAACTGATGATTCAGAAGAGAAAAGGTGACTTTACTGGTTTTATTTCTTACACGCTATCGAGGGCTACTCGCACTGTGCCTGAGGTAAATCAAGGCAGAGAGTTTTTTGCGAACCACGATAGAAGAAACAGCTTGAATGTAGTAGCAACCTATGATTATAACGAGAAGTGGACCTTCGGTGGCAACTTCACTTATGGAACTGGGAGGCCAATTACTTTACCGTCTGGTTCATATGAATTTGGTGATGGATACATTCCAGATGTAATTACAGAGAGAAATGGCTACAGACTACAGGACTTCCATAGAGTTGATTTGAGTGCCACTCTAACGCCTCGCAGAAATGCTGTAAAGAAATATGAAACTTCATGGGTATTCTCAATTTACAACGCTTATAGCCGTAAGAATCCATTCTCTGTTTATACTCGGGTTGCTCTTGACGATGATGATAATATTATTGGAGATGGCACTCAAAAGGAGGCTCGCCTCATCTATTTATTCCCAATACTTCCTTCAGTCACTTATAACATCACATTTTAATGATGAGAACGCTAATTAGACATATATTCAGTTTGCTAGCCATTATAATGGTTTTTAGTTGTGAGGAGACCATTATCATCGATTCAAGAACAAGTGAAAGTAAAGTGGTGATCGAAGGTCTTATCCTAAATGTGCCAGGACGTAGTTACGTTAAAGTTTCGCGAACCAGAAGTTTTTATGAAAATGGCTCTACGAATAGAGTTATTGATGCTCAGGTGGAAGTAACCACCTCTAATGGTGAGCAACTTATTTTCTCCCATAATCCGTCAGCAAATTCTGAATGGGATGGTTATTATTACCCAAACCTTAATTTTAGTGGCAACATTGGAGAGACCTATACTTTGAGCGTAGTGGTTGATGGAGTAGAATACAACGCTACAGAGCAACTTTTGCCAGTGACTTCGATCGATTCATTAACAGTGAGGCTCTCGGAAGATGAGCTAGACGATCCAGAGATTCCGGGTAGATATTGGGAAGTGCTATTCTATGCCAAAGAGCCACAGGATAGGGTAGATTATTACCTTTTCAAGTATTATAGAAACGATTCCTTACTGCTCGATTGGCCGACCGATATTTATTTTGCAAATGATGAAATACTTGATGAGACCATTAAGGATATAGAAATTGCTGGATATTTCGCAGAAGGAGATCGTGCGAAAGTTGAGATGCTCAGCCTTACTAGAAATGCCTTTATCTATTACTCAGATCTCTTCAATCTCATTAATAACGATGGCGGAATGTTTAGCCCACCACCAGCTAATCCAAGAACTAACTTAAGTAATGAGGCATTTGGCTATTTTCAAGTTTCGGCAGTGAATGACATGGAAATTGTTGTGACTGCTCCAGAAGAATAGCATCCGTAAAACACAAATAAAAAGCCCCAATGTCTCTATGATACTATTGGGGCTTTTTCATTATATAAAGTCGAAGGCTATTGGTAGATTTTCTACATTAGTAAATACTACAAAACCAATTGAGTTAATGAGTTCCCATAAGAAAAAGGAATGCCCTTCCTGTGCGATGGAAATTGACATAAAAGCAGAGGATTGCCCTATTTGTGGTTATGAATTCCCTAAAAGCTCGCCTTTGTTAACTTGGGTGGCCGTATTACTTATTGTGGCTTTATTGCTGCTTTTTATTTTCTAAGCAACTCAGTTTTTGTCCTGTCTGTAATATTTGAATTCAACTTCAGATTCTTCACCCTCATTACTCACCATCACGTACATATTGATTTGGTTTTTGGAAATCCGCTGAACAGTAAAGTCTTCGAAGTAAGCCGCATCTTTTTCGAGTTTTACCAAAAGAAAGTCAACAGTCTCATTCTTTTCTTCCCATGCCGTTAGGTCACCATTAAAGTGCTTTAACCTGAGAACTAAAGAGCCATTTTCTTCTCTAATTTGACAAAGCTCATAAAATTGAACCTTTCCATCTACCACTAATTTAAAAGACCCCATCATAGAATCACCCAATGGAGCTGTCCAAACCTCTTCAGTAATTCCACCAAACGCTTCGCCCTTCCAACTTCCAGCAATCCATGCTACATCTTTTAAGCTAGCTTTTGGAGATGCTTTGCCATCCAATTTTATGGTGTGTTGAGCAATGACTGGAAAGCACAAAGCAACGAATGCGAGTAAGAGAAGTGATCTTTTCATGCTGTTTTTTTTAGGAGACCATGATTTGAAAAGGAACACTAAGATAAAATCATTTCAGAAAATACTTATGGAATAGTTACAGAGAGCAATACACTAGAATTTGGATTAACATTAGGGAAATTGAATCCAATGTCATATTTGAATATAATTCCAAACTGATTAGTGTGTGCATTTGATTGAAAAGAATCTGAATATATCCGTATAAACAAAGTTTCTCCAGAAGTGAAACCAAATTGTGATAGCACTTGCGGAGTTATATTTATCAAGCTATTTTGTTGTGTTAAAGCATTCGCTTTGAAATATCCTTCATTCAAAGTATTGGTAACGTTTTGAGAACGTCCGAAAAACATAGTAATGTATTGCTTTTCAGAACTGCTGGGTTCGGGTAATGTTGAAACTTTAACTTCTAATAGACTACCCGATACCTCTATAGTGGCAGAAGAGATAGTTGAAGTTGATTGCTCTGATAATAAAATGGGATTAATAAGTCTTCTTGCTTCTCTTCCATCAATATCAATCTTGTTAATAAGGTGAGTTCCCATCCTCGCTCCGCTGAACTCAAGATCTATTGTACCTACGGGGACATTCTCTATTTCATATTGCCCATTTGAGCTAGTTAAACCAGTGAGACTAGTGCCAACCACTTTAACAGTGGTTCCTTCTAGAGTAAAAATTCTATTTCCTGAGCTAGTATATAATGTTGCAAACCCATTAATAATAACTGTGTTATCGTTGTCTGGAGAAGTTTCTCCTGAATCGCAACAGACAAGTGTAGCGATTATCAATAGGATGCTTGACAGGTTTTTCATTGAGTTATAAAATCATGTATCAAAGCTCTAAATATATTAGAAACCATTGAACATCAAGGCATAATTTTATGACAGAAAATCAATTTAAAAATTAAGGCAGCACAAAAGACATAGTAGTAGAGCCTGGTGCCCGCGTATTTGGATGGACTGTACCCATTGCTCCGTCATATTTATTGGTGTGAAATGAGTCGCCATAAGCTCTAAAGTAAACATGATCTCCAGATGTAAATCCCATTTCAGATAACTGGTTGGCTGTTATGGTTAAAATGTTGGCGGTGTTGCCCGTGTTAAAAATGAATGGTCCTCTGATACCTTCATTTTCTATATTGGAGACAGTAACTTCTGAATCAAAAAAGACTGTTACATACACTGGGCTAGTAGCACGACCAACAGGGTTGGTCACCACACGAATTTGGATGTCGCCACCCTCAAGTCTAGGTATTGCTTCGTAAATGGCAGTGTTTGAAATCTTACCAAGAGATAAGGTAATGAGATGTGTTCCATTTTGGCTAAATCCTTTGTCATGTTCAACAGTTTGATAGTAAGTTCCAAAGCCAGTTTTTTCAAACATCAGTCTATAATTCCCGAAAGGAACGCTTGGGAAATTAAATGCTCCTTGAGTATTGGTGTTGATCGAGAAATTTGTGCCTTCAATGGATACGGTCATATCTTCGAAAGATGTGGCTAAACCTTGGCTACTGAAAAGATTGACTTCACCAGAAATGGGCCCATTAGTTTCGACTTCAATTGGCCCTTCATCATCTGATTTTCCACAAGAGAAAAGAATTAATAGAGCGAGTAGACTAAATATTTTCTTACAATCAAACATTCCTGATCAGTTGATTATTGGGTTTTTGTTTCAAGTTCTTTCTGCTTGTTCGGCAGGAATTGATCAAGTAAAATAAGACCAGTACCTACCATCACCGAAACATCGGCCATATTAAAGATGCCAGTATGAGCAA
>CAYGKL010000085.1:0-1547 GCA_964350505.1 uncultured Roseivirgaceae bacterium
AAAAAATCTAGAATCACTTCCCAAGAAAGCCAATCTAGATTTTTTTAATGAGTTCAATTGAAAGTTTTAAAACCCAAACATACCGTTACTATTTGCCAATCCTTCGGTAGGTATTTCTTGAATCACATCCCAATGTTCTACAGCTTTACCATTTTCAAACCTTAGTAAATCGTAAAATACCTGCTTTTTTCCACCCCATTCTCCTTCGCTAACCGTCAATACGAAGTTGCCTTCGCCCAACACTTTGTGAATTTTTGTGTACTTGAACATATTGTTTTGCGAGGTGAGGTATTCAACAGCTTCTACAATACCAGCCAAGCCATCTTTAATTCCCGGATTATGCTGATCATACTGTTCTGAACTTATGTAGTTAGTAATGTTACTCGGGTTTTTACCCATGAGAACATCTTCCACCATGGCCTTTGCTAATGCCTTATTTGATTCGGTTTTGTCTAAGTCTATTGCATTTGTTGGGCCGTCAGTCTGCGTCCTCCCACTGGCAGTTTCTTTCACCAATGGTGTCATAGCATCCCAATGCTCTGCCACTTTACCATTATCGTCTAATCGGATAATATCAAAGGAGACCATTTCATCTGCACCAAATGGCTTGGCATTTCTCCATATGTTGTGCATAAAAACAAAATTTCCATCCCTGAACATTCGAATGTTTTCAGCAGTCGTTCCATTTTCTTCTAACACAGGCAGCATTTGAATAAATGGCTCTAGCCCTGTCGGAATAAATGGATTGTGCTGCACATAGTCCTCATTGGCTAGCTTGCGCATGGTTTTGAGATCGCTTGTCAATACCGCACCTAAGAAAGTGCCTACAATTTCTTTTTTACTCATTTGTTTAAAGTTTGATTGTGAATTTTTGGTTACCTCCTCATTGGTAGAACTTTTCTGTGCATTGCTGAAAGAGGAGAAACAACACAGCAGAACAATAATTGTGAATAGCTTTTTCATGATTTGTCATTTATTACTTGTAATTTACAAGCAATTACTAATTATTAATTGCAAAAAGCAAGTAATAATTAATTGTTTTTTACAAGTAATTTTAAAACTGTCTAGATATGGACTATAAATTTCGATGCGATTGCCCGTTTACCTCAGCCATTGATATTCTTGGTGACAAGTGGATGCTTGTTATTGTGAAGCAAATGCTTTTAGAGGGTAAGGAAACTTTCAAGGACTTTACGGAGAGTGAGGAAGCTATTGCAACAAACATCCTAACCATTAAACTGAAGCTGCTAGAAGAGCTGGGGCTCATAAGCAAATCAAAGCTACCAAATAACAAAAAGTCGAATATCTATCGACTAACTCCAAAAGGGTTAGAGCTTACACCTATTCTAGTGGAACTGGCTGTGTGGAGTGATAACAACTTGAGAGAGGTTCATCCGACACTTCAAAATGGCCAAGGCATGGACTTACTACGTGAAGATAAAGAAGCTTTCACACGCGCTTTGATCACCTCTTATCAACAAAAAATCGATCTCACAAATGATACCCTCAATGAGCAAACTGAGCTTTAGGCAAGTTGAATGTGAAAC
>CAYGKL010000085.1:1647-3783 GCA_964350505.1 uncultured Roseivirgaceae bacterium
ACTCTCATTTATCTGTTTTGATAGGCGTTTCTGAACCTACGGAGGGCCATTGCAAGGAACTTACCGGATTCGCTTTTGCCGAAGCCCTCACTTTTAAATTATAGAGTGTGCCACTGAGTCGTTTTCTGATGCGGCTAATGATGATACTGTTTAAATTGATCAACATTTTTTGGTCTTGATAGACACCCAAGTAGGTGACTTTCACATCGCGCCCCTGTTTTTGCAGCTTCCATTGTGCAGAATAAAAATCTACCAAATCATAGTCCTCATCTCTTTCATAATCCTTCAGTTGATAAGATTTAGTATGAAATGACTCATCATTATAATGGACATCTACTTTTACTCGCCCTGTCTTCTTCACAAAGAGCCAAGGAATATCGACAAAGAAATCAAAGGTAAAAGAGGAATCATTGTGGTCTACCATTAGCATTTTAGATTTGCTCTCTCCTTCCACCCAATCGTAGCCATCTACATCCAAAATAAGGTTCATTACTTCATGAATACTTGTATTATCTATGATGAAATTGCCTCTGAGCGACTGATAACCCTCGCCAAGAGTATCTAACTTGGTAATGGAAATCCCTCTATCGACCCAGGTTTTTTGAGCGAGAATAGAATGGCAGCAAATAGTACAGAGTATTACTAAAAGGGTAAGTCGTTTCATGGTTTAAATGCCATCAATCTAAAGGATGAATGAAGAAGATCCATTTCCTATTCAGGAACAGCCCCCGAACTAACCCAATAAATTCTTTGTCTACAACACAAAAAATGCAAAATTAAAACTCGCCAAGCTCAGAAAAACACCTGATCTCCATGCCTCTGATAGTCAGCCTGTTTATTTTAGATAAATTTTGAATCATACATTTTAATATCAGAATCACATTCGTATATTTGCAGTCCGAATTTTTGAAAGCATAAGGAAATGGCTAAGAGCAAAGGAAATAGAGTTCAAGTAATCTTGGAATGCACCGAGCACAAAGACACTGGCATGCCAGGAACTTCTAGATACATTACAACGAAGAATAGAAAGAACACCACTGAAAGATTGGAGATAAAGAAATACAACCCAATTTTGAAAAAACAAACTGTTCACAAAGAAATTAAATAATCATGGCTAAGAAAGTAGTTGCAACCCTAAAGAAAGAAGGTGGTGTAAAATACGCCAAAGTGATCAAGGCAGTAAAATCTCCAAAAACAGGTGCTTATACCTTTAAAGAAGAGATGGTAACTGAAGATTTGGTTAAAACAATTTTAGCCGATAAGTAAGTTTTACTTGATATGATATATATAAAGTCCCTTTAAGGGACTTTTTTGTTTAACTAGCATTAAGATTCGCTAGAATTGAATAAAGAACTTTTAAATGGGTGAACCATTTAGATTCTAGAACGAGTTAAGCATTAACATTAAATTTGCTTTTGGCATAACTTACACTTCAAATACTTAAACCATGGCACTATTCGGACTTTTTTCGAAAGACAAGAAAGAGAAACTAGATCAAGGTTTAGAGAAAACCAAAGAGAACATCTTTAGTAAGCTTGGTCGTGCCGTTGCCGGCAAGTCGAAAGTTGATGAAGATGTGCTGGATGAATTAGAAGAAATTCTGATCATGTCTGATGTTGGAGTAGACACCACTATTAAAATCATCCAGCGGATTGAAGCACGTGTAGCTAAAGACAAATACCTCAATACTTCCGAGCTTGATAGAATTCTAAGAGAAGAAATTGCCGAACTTCTTGCCCAAAACAATACCGAAGACCTTGCTGATTTTACGCTTCCTGAAGGGCATAAACCACATGTAATTTTGGTGGTGGGTGTCAATGGAGTGGGTAAAACAACTACCATTGGTAAGTTGGCTGCCCAATTCAAAAATAAAGGGAAATCTGTAGTGCTGGGTGCTGCAGATACGTTCAGAGCTGCTGCAGTAGACCAACTGAAGCTTTGGGGCGAACGAGTAGGTGTGCCAGTTGTGGCACATGGTATGAACACAGACCCTAGTGCGGTGGCATTTGATGCCATTAAACAAGGCGTAGAAACGAATGCAGATTTGGTTATTGTAGATACCGCAGGAAGACTTCACACCAAAGTGAATCTGATGAATGAACTCTCTAAGATTAAGCGAGTCATGCAAAAATTCAT
>CAYGKL010000085.1:3883-10814 GCA_964350505.1 uncultured Roseivirgaceae bacterium
AGGAAGAGGATAGAAAACATTTGTACACTAACGAACAACCTTATGAGTGCTATTGCCATCAATATTCCGCAAATAGGCGGAGAGCAAGAGATTGAAGTCGAAGTAAGAATCAACGGTCAAAAGCGTTCCTATAACTACCGTGTTGAGGTCTTTTACTGGGCCGACTGCGATAACCCTAGCGATGACAGAGTGGACTGCATCAGACAAATCTTAGCCAAGTACGATTCACAATGGGAGCTTTATCAAATCGGCATGCCAACTGATGAGTTAGTACCTATTACTTTCAGAAAGAAGAGGGGTTAATTAAAGCTTACGGTTTACCTCTATGAATTATCGAGGGCTGGGATCCAACATCAGCGTGACCATCGACTAAAAATGCAACTAAAATCAGAATTGTCACTTCGATGGTTTTGATGTTGGTCGCTTTTTCTTTTGTTACTTTTCTTTTGGAGAATCAAAAGAAAAGTAAGCCGATTTAATCACTGGAATCTGTGTGCTAATTACAATTTGCCATGAACAAACAGATTGCCACGTCACAAGTTTGACTTCTGTCAAACTTTCTCCTCGCAATGACGAAATTCAAGCACTTAATTATTTGTAACTTGCGCCCTCAAATTTTGAATGCATGAAGGCTAAAGGGCTGAAAAAAGATAAGGTGAACATTGTAACGCTAGGTTGTTCCAAAAACCTGGTAGATTCTGAAGTGATGTTGACCCAACTGAGGGGTAATGGAATTAAGACTTCACATGAGTCGAAAAAGGATGATGCCAACATTGTCATTATCAATACCTGTGGGTTTATAGATAATGCCAAGCAAGAATCTATTGACACCATCCTCCGTTATGTTGATGCCAAAGAAGAAGGACTTGTAGAAAAGGTTTATGTCACTGGCTGTCTTTCTCAGCGCTATAAAGACGATCTAGAGTTAGAGATTCCTCAAGTAGATGCCTTTTTCGGCACTATGGAACTCCCTGCCTTGCTTAAGAAATTTAAGGCTGATTATAAGCATGAGTTGTTGGGAGATAGAATTACAACAACTTCTAGACACTATGCTTATTTGAAAATAGCTGAAGGTTGTGATAGGCCTTGCTCCTTTTGTGCGATTCCATTAATGCGTGGCGGACACAAATCTAGACCCATAGAGGAACTAGTAATGGAAGCCAAAAACTTGGCAAAAAATGGAACAAAAGAGTTATTGCTAATTGCTCAAGACTCCACCTATTACGGCCTTGATCTCTACAAGAAGAGAAACCTTGCTGAGCTTATGAAACACCTCTCTGATGTGGAAGGTATCGACTGGATCAGGCTGCATTACGCCTTCCCTACTGGCTTCCCAACCGATGTATTAGATGTAATGGCCGAAAGACCTAACATTTGTAATTACCTAGATATTCCATTGCAGCATGGTTCCACCAAAATGCTCAAATTGATGCGCAGAGGCACAACCAGAGAGAAAACAGAAGCTCTTTTGGCCGAAATGCGAGCAAAAGTGCCAGACATTGCCATAAGAACCACATTGATTGCTGGCCACCCAGGAGAGACCGAAGAGGATTTTGCTGATATGGTAGATTTCGTTCAAAAATCTAGATTCGACAGACTGGGAATTTTCACTTATTCGCATGAAGAAAACACTCACTCTTATTCATATGAGGATGACGTGCCAGAAGAAGTGAAACAAGAGCGTGCCAACCACATTATGCAAATTCAGGAGGAGATTTCGAATGAAATTAACCAAGAGAAAATTGGCAAGACCTTCAAAGTTTTGATCGATAGAAAAGAGAGTGGCAGCTTTATTGGAAGAACAGAGCACGATTCGCCAGAAGTTGATAATGAAGTGTACATCGATGCTAAAAAGCATTATTTGAGATTAGGAGACTTTGCTCAAATAAAAATAACTGATGCCACTGAGTTCGACCTTTATGGTGAACCAGTTGTGTAAAAGCCACAAGATTTGAAACCCGAAGTTGCAGAAGGTTGTTACCTTCCACATAAACCAAGTATATGAGCACCCTTACTGAGACAGACTGTTTACTTTCGAGAATAGACTTCGCAAAAACTAATAGTTTTTCGTCCGCCTTTCTGGACTATATCTCAGATCAATCAGTACTCCAGCCTTTTCACAATGGCATGCCCTCTACGGAAAATTTGAGGAAGCAGATAGACCAAAGAAACTTCCCAAGTGAGCACAGAGGTATCGTCTCAGAGATTCTCAAGGAGCAATATCAGGGACTCGAATGCTCAGCGCTGACTGAAAGCAATATTGATCTACTCACTGATCAAAAAACATTTACCATCACTACCGGCCATCAACTGAATATCTTCACTGGGCCGCTCTACTTTGTTTATAAAATCGTTACAGTTATCCGTGCCTGCGAAGAGCTCAAAGCAGCATACCCAGAGTTCAATTTTGTACCAGTGTATTGGATGGCTACAGAAGATCATGATTTTGAAGAGATCGACCACTTCCGACTCAATGGCAAGAAGCTAGTTTGGGAAACTGATCAGAAAGGTGCAGTGGGGAGGTTTAACCTCAAAGGAATTGAAGACATCTTCAAACAAGTCATTGGCATGCCGCAGTTTTTTGTAGATGCCTACAAAAAGAAGACATTGGCGGAAGCTGTTCGTCATTACGTGAATGCCATTTTTGGTGAAAGAGGGATAGTTGTCATTGATGCAGATGATGCAAGGTTAAAATCATTGTTCAAGCCGGTTATTAATTCCGATCTGTTCGAGCATAAGCCTCAACAGATTGCACAGAAGACAAGTGAGGCTTTGGAAAAGGCTGGCTATTCAACTCAAGTTTTCCCACGTGAGATCAACTTCTTCTACCTGAAAGGCAACCTTCGTTCAAGAATTATCAGATCCGATTCGGGTTTTGAAGTATTAGATACAGACTTGCGTTTTTCAGAAGAAGAATTGCATAATGAAGTTGAAAATTACCCTGAAAGATTCAGTCCAAATGTACTTCTCAGACCGCTGTATCAAGAATTCCTATTACCTAATCTGGCCTATGTTGGTGGACCTTCAGAATTGGTGTATTGGCTTCAGTTGAAAGATATTTTCGATCACTTCGACACCACCTTTCCATTATTGATGCCAAGGAATTTTGCGGCTGTATTGGATAAAAACACACTGAGAAAAGTAAATCAAGTTGGGCTAAGCTGGGAAGAGTTGTTCTTTGAAGAACATCAATTAGTGAACCTAAAAGTGAAGGAGCAGACTTCTTTCAAACTCGATTTAGCAGAGCAAAAAAAGAAGTTACAATCGCTTTTTGAAGAAGCTCTTGGTCAGGCCATAGACATTGAGTCTACGCTAGATAAAATGGTTAGAGCCGAACACCGTAAATCTGAAAAGAGCCTTGAGAAGATTGAACAGAAGATTCTGAAGGCAGAAAGACGGAATCAAGAAGTGTTAGTCAATAGACTTTATGCCATTAAGGAATCCCTCTTTCCTGGAGGTACGCCTCAAGAACGAAAAGATAATTTTCTTAACTTTTACATGACTGATTCGGCCTTTGTAGAAAGATGCATGGAGGCCTTCGATCCGTTCGACTATAGATTCCACCTGCTTAAAACCAATGAATAAGAAAGTTCTTCGTTCCCTTTTCCTCGAAAAACGACTTACTCTCACTCGGGAGGAGCTGCTTTTTAGGAATAATCGATTACTGAAGAACTGCCAAAACTTCCTACATCAGCATCCTGATATTCGACACGCTCATGCCTTTGTTTCAATGGCCGCGCAAAACGAGCCTGATACCCTTCCATTGATTCACTGGCTCATTGAGGAAATGGAAATTGAAGTATATAGTTCAAAAACTTTTTACCACGAAAGGAAGCTCACACATCACAAAATAACTAGTTCCACTGACTTTAAATTAGGGAGAAAGGGAATTCCAGAACCAAATAATTTTGAAGAAACGCATCCCTCCTTGATTGACATCGTATTTGTTCCACTCATCTCATTCGATGAGTCTGGCAATAGAATTGGTTATGGCGCTGGCTTATATGATCGTTTCTTAAATCAAGTTCGTCCGGATTGTCTAAAAGTAGGTTTAGCAGTTACTCCCCCACTTAACCACATAGACTATGTTGATGCTCATGACATTCCTCTTGATTATTGCATCAATCACTTAGGCATTTACCAGTTTTAGCCAAGCATAAAAAAACCTCATCAAAGATGAGGTCCTTCTATTCATACTTACTTTTCTACTTTATCTAGTTCTCTTCAAGAGTTTAACTGTTGCCTTACTCTGACCACTTACCGCTTCAAAGATAAAGACACCATCTGCTTGCTTGGTAATATCTACTTTAAGCTGCTGACCTGCAACATAATTATTCACAGCACCAGTTTCAATTCCTCTTCCGTTAGCATCGACTACATTGAAAGCTACATTTCCGGCAAAGCTATCTGGAAGAATGATGTTAAATACACCTCCAGAAGGATTGGCATCTACAATGATCTTTTGAACATTCTGGGTCAATTCGTCATCAATAGATGCTATCACGTTTTGAATGGTATATGTTTCTTCAGAAGTAATTGTTCCCGTAAAAGCATTACCAGCTCCATCTGCAATATCTTGACTCGATGTAAAGTTTAAGTCCAAAGTTCCATCAGTCAAAATTTGTGAGACAGAGACAGCAAAAACTCTGGTTCCGGTTATCGGCTGCACAGAAACGATCTCTGCAGATGGTGATGAAGATGACAACTCGAAATCAGAAACATCTACATTCTCCACATTCTCAGAAAAGATTACCCCAAACACAACCTCGAATTGGTCTGTTAATTCAGTGTTGGGATTACTCCTTGATATAGCCACTGTGGGGGCTGTTGAATCAGTTATAGAATAAGTTTCAGCAGTTTCGATTGTATTGTTAAATGCATTGCCTACTTCGTCCTCAATATCATTAGATGACGCTACTCCGAGCCCTAGGGTGCCTGAGCCACCGATTCCTGTAACAGTTACATTGAATACTGTACTGGCGGTTACAACTGCAACACTTTCAACAGTGCCTGAAGCCGCCCCTGTCGTTACAAAATCATCGGCACTAACGTTGACCACATTCTCATCGAATGTCACTTGAAAAGTAACGCTACTAGCATCAGTCGATTCCGTAACTGGGTTTAATCTCACTATTGAGTTAATCACTGGTGCTTGCCCATCGAGATTAATAGAAACTATATTCGACAGACCGGCACCTTCTATCCCGGCTACAAGCAATCTTAATTGATAATCGCCCCCATCGGTTACTATTAACTCATCTGATGTAGCTCCATCGATTTCAACTCCATTTTTAAGCCACTGATAAGTCATGGTGAAAGTATTGCTGAATGAGAAGTTTCCTCTTAAAGTATAAGATGTGCCATCATTACTTACGGAATAGTTAATATTTGGAAATACACCTTCCACATCATAAAAACCAAAGAAAGTTCCATTTCCATGTGTACTAACCATAATCATTCCTTCAATAGGTCTTGCTACAACATTGGAAACAACTACATTTCCAATGGCACCAGAAGCTTGTTGTAGCCAAGTTGTATTATCACCATCTAAGGTCTTAGTCATATAAAGTCCCACCGAAGTCCCCAAAAAGTAATAATTACCACCTGCGCCATCAGGCATGATTTCTACAGATCTAATTGATGGACCTACACCAGAACCATCCGCATTCTCCTCCATATTACCAGAGATTGAATTCCATGTTGTGCCACCATCCTCAGAATACCAAACACTTACTACTTCATAATTAGATAGTGTGGCTATTACTTTATTGGCATCATTAGGATCGACAGATATACCAGAAAAATTAGCTCCCAAAGGCATATTTGATCCAGTAATATTTGTTGCAACAAAGTCATCAGTTAGGTCTTGCGTGTTCTCAACCTTAAAAATACTACCTGTTCTGGTACCGAAATAAAGTACTCCTTCAGGCTGACTTGACATACCAAAAGCGGAGACTCGCTGGCCAGTTAAGTTGGGGTTCGTAATTTCCATCCATTCTCCTGTACCAGGGTTAGTTCTTATATCATTCGTGAAAAACACTCTACTCCTTGCTGCAATAAAAACCTGATCTTGATTAACTGGGTTAACGATATATGGATTGACAAAAAGATAGTCACCATCATTGTCAGTAGGAGTGATATTACCTTGGAATTCATAAGTATTCCCGTTTAATGCAAATCTTAAAAGGTTACCATTTTGAGAGGATGCATACAATGAATTGTAACTGATGGCGGAAAAAGAACCATCTCCTCCAAAAACCTCTGTCCAAATTTCTGTAGGACTTGTAGTAAACTTGGCCCAAGTGCCATTGTCTTGCATACCTCCAATTAACTGAGGATCGCCAAGATCATATTTATGAATATCGGCATGATAAAACTGAGAGGTGATAAAACCATTATTTAAGGAGGTCCAAGTTATTGGTGCTGTGGTATTTACATTGCCTTGATTGTTTTCCGTTAGATGTACCCCACCGTCAGTAGCAGTAATCATTCTATCTGGATCTGATGGGAAGAAGGCATAAGCATGGTTATCTGGATGGTGATTAGCATATCTAGGGAAACTATTAGGATTACCATCGTTGCCATAACCTCCTACCTGTTGAGTAAGAGCAGCTGTACCAAATCCATTCGTTGATCTCATTAGGTTAACTCCGCCTAAAAAAACAGTATTGCTATTTCCAGGGTGCACTGCTGCATATAAATTATAACCACCTTGATCTCCATGTCCCTGACCCACGTCATTTCCACTAACATTAATATTGGAAGATAAATCTGTCCAGCTGTCAGTAGCATCTAAGTAAACAAACAGCCTATTCCCACTCAAAAACAATATTCTATTCTCATCATTAGGATCAATGACTATTTCGAACCTTCCAAAACTACTTGGAAAATTGCTTGTGGGCTCAATTTGGGTCCAGTTGATCCCATCGTC
>CAYGKL010000085.1:10914-15418 GCA_964350505.1 uncultured Roseivirgaceae bacterium
AGTTGATGCACAATAGTGAATCTTTCAGCGTCCAAAATAACATCAGTATTTTGAGTCCCGGCTTGAGCTGTGCTTGTAATTAAAGACCAAGAATCTCCATTATCAGTAGATTTATAGATACCATTTCCAAGGTAGAATGCTCCAGATGCAGATGCAGAATTGCCTGTAAATTCTCCAGTTGAGTAATACCATTCATTAGTTTTACCAGTTCTTTTATCTTGAACTAAGCTGGTAATAGAAGGATGATGCTCTAAAGCACTGGTTCTCACCCAGCTCTCACCTTGATTTGTGCTTTTCCACATCCCGCCAGAAACTCCTCCAGCTAGAATTATATCTTCATTGGCAACGTCTATACCTAAGCCTCGTGTTCTACCACCAATATTAAAAGGCCCCATATTGGTGAAATTGGCACTGTTCTGAGCAGTTGATGACGGTTGATTACTCAGACCAAAAGAACTTGCACTAGAAGGAGTGGCATCTTTAGCCTCCTTAAGGTTATTTTTGGCATACTCTAACTCTTTTTGGAGCATCATTCTAGGAATTTGACCAGTTTTAGGATTAACTAATTGTCCGATTTCGAATTCAAATCGCTCAATCGTATTCTCACTTTCGTCCTCTTCCCCTTCCATATAGCTCTTTGGAATTGATGCCAAATCAATACTTCTTTCAGGGAAAGTATTATCTATCCCTTTTACATTTTGAGAATACCAAGCTCCTACCGCTACCAACGCAACGGCAATAGTTCCTATGATTAATGCTTTCTTATTCATTACTAAATTATTCTACAATCATATTTAAAATCAATTGATCTGAGTCCCTTCTTATTGGGGACATAGCATCAAAAACTACTTCTGAGTTCCTTTTAAACTTAACTTCAGACGTAGTGTATAAAGTAACTTTTTCAGAAGTCCTAGGTTCAACTCGAGCGAAAGTATCTCCAAAATTAAGTACTTCTAAAACTTCAACTTGATAACTCCATCGGTCCTCCACTCTTTGAGCTTTAGTCAATATTTTTCCTCTCAGCCTCATTCCATCTTTACTCAGAGTAGCCTGCTGTGCCTGGAGCACACCTTGTTCATTTTTTGGAAAACTAGATGAGGCGCAACTTGTGATAGTCAACATGGCAGAGAATAGAAGGAACAAACTGGTGTAACACCAAGACTTTTTATGATTCATTTCGCAATAATTAATTTTGAAATATACAATTATTATTTTCGACTCTTTGAGAATGAGATGCTCAAATTATCTTCTTATTGTTTCCTTAATGCTCTTACCATTTCTTTTTTTCCGGGTGGTCCTTTTAAGGTCTCCACCTCCATTCCTAATTCCGCAAGATTACGTTTAAACTGGCCTTGAGCACAATATGTTGTTAACACTCCATTTTTTACCAACATCTTATATATACTATCCAGTGGCTCTTTACCCCACATCTCGGCTTGTTTACTTGGTGCGAAGGCATCATAAAATACGAGATTAAATTTAAACCCAGATTCAAAATTCTCCAATTTTGTTAGATGCTTGACAAACCTAAAGTTATTAGAGAGCTCATGAAATTCGCCCCATTCTAAATCATGAAGTTTAGTTAAATCATATGGCATCAAAGCACCATTTAAAAGCTCAGCATAATTCAGTGGTTTGTATAATTCCTCCGATAACGGAAATGGTTCTAAAGTAGTGAATGATATCTCAAAAGAAGGATTTTTCAAGGCGAAATCCCAAACCAATAAAGCGTTCAAACCAGTACCGAAACCTATCTCAAGAATGTCTAATTTCCTCTCTCCTAATGAAATTAAGTGCTCAATTCCTTCCTGAATAAACACATATTGAGATTCGGTGAGTGCTCCGTGGGTGGAATGATAAGTTTCCTTCAATGTAGGGTGATAAAGAGAATGTGAACCGTCTGAAGTAATGATAATTTTAAGAGGGTCGCTCATTACTTAACGATTAAAACGGTAGCATAAGCCGCCACTCCTTCTTCCTTGCCTACAAAACCAAGCTTCTCAGTTGTAGTAGCTTTTATGGAAATATCTTCTTCTGGGACATTCATCACTTCTGAAAGACAGGCTTTCATAATAGGAATATGAGGATTCACTTTTGGCTGCTGGAGACATATGGTAGAATCAATATTTGATACTTCATAGCCTGCGCCTCGAATCAATGCCATTACATCTTTCAGCAATATCTTGCTATCAATTCCTTTGTACTGTGGGTCGGTGTCTGAAAAATGAAAACCAATATCGCGCATGTTAGCTGCACCCAAGAGTGCATCGCAAATTACATGAATAAGTACATCAGCATCGGAATGGCCTACCGCTCCAAGTGTGTGAGGCACTTTAATACCACCGAGCCAAAAGTCGTAACCCTCCTCTAATCTGTGAACATCGTATCCAAACCCTACTCTAATCTTCATTTAGTTTTTCTTTGACTTATATCTTAAAACCGAAGCATTTTCACGCCTAAGAATCTCTTTGGCTTGGGCTAAAACACTCTCACCAGTAACAGATCTAATAGATTCGAGCTCTTTATTTGCTAAAGCAACATCGCCCAACATTTCCGCATAAGCTAAATGCATGGCTCTATTGAGAAGCTCCATTTCACCAAAAACATGAGAGGACTCTGCTTTGTTTTTCACCTTATCTAGCTCCTTGTCTAAAAGCTTCTCCATCTTAAACTGCTCAATTAAATTCCAAATAGCTTCTTCTCCTTCTTCAATTGAATGTCCATCGTTGAGTTTGCCCTCAATTACAAATAAGCCAGGATCAATTGAGCCTGAAACATGAGCTGAGATTGAGTTGAATATTCGCTTTTTTTCCAAAAGCTCATCATAGAGTCTAGACGACTTCCCTCTACCTAAAATATCACTTAGTAGATCTGCTGAATAATAATCAATGTTGGTTCTAGCAGGCATATGAAATGCCATGGTCAGAACATCTACTGGCACATCTTCTTCAACCTCCAACAGTTTATAATTTTGCTGCTTTGGCTCAACTGGAAGCTTTCGAATAACTGCCTCTCCTTCAGGTATTGGCCCAAACCATTTTTCAGATAGCTCTCTTACTTGTTCAAGAGTTACATCTCCTGCCACAACCATTATCGCATTATTAGGAAGATAATATTTAAAGAAGAAGTCTTTCACATCATCCATTGTGGCTCGCTCAATATGGCCAATATCTTTTCCAATGGTTGCCCATTGATAGGGATGATTTTGGTATGCCAAGGGTCTCAACTTAAGCCATGTATCACCATAAGGTTGGTTAAGATAGCGCTGTTTGAACTCTTCAATCACAACAGAGCGTTGAACCTCCAACACCTTCGGATCGAAGGAAAGACTCATCATTCTATCAGATTCAAGCCAAAAAGCAGTTTCTAAATTTACAGAGGGAACGGTGATGTAATAATTAGTAATATCGTTACTCGTAAACGCATTATTATCACCTCCTACTTTTTGAAGTGGGCCATCAAATTCAGGGACATTTTTAGATCCTCCGAACATCAGATGCTCAAATAAATGGGCAAATCCTGTTTTATCGGGATGCTCATCTCTGGCTCCAACCTTGTAAAGTATGTTCAAAACAGCCATTGGAGCACTGTGATCTTCGTGAACGATCACTTTTAATCCATTGCTGAGGGTAAAACTTTCGAAATTGATCATGACAGGATGCCAAATTAAAAATAATGCGACTTAATTTTCGCAATTAGGGCTTTACTTTATTTTTGTCTCGAACAACGCCACCTATGAAATTTAGCAAAACCGGTTATTCAAATGAAAAACTCCTTCAGTTATACAAGGAGTTGATAACACCAAGGCTCATTGAGGAGAAAATGTTGATTCTTCTTCGGCAGGGGAAAATCAGCAAATGGTTTTCGGGTATTGGCCAAGAAGCAGTATCTGTAGGCGCTGTTCAAGCGCTGGAAATGGATGAGTATATTCTACCAATGCACAGAAACCTTGGGGTGTTCACAGGAAGAAAACTACCTCTGAATAGGCTATTTGCACAGTTCCAAGGAAAGTTAAGTGGCTTTACCAAAGGAAGGGATCGCTCCTTTCATTTTGGATCAAGAGAGCATCATGTTGTTGGAATGATCTCTCACCTAGGCCCCCAAATGGCACTTGCAGATGGAATTGCATTGGCTCATAAGCTGAAAAAAGAAAAGAAAGCCACACTGGTTTTTACAGGTGATGGTGCCAGCTCTGAAGGCGATTTTCACGAAGCCCTTAATGTAGCAGCCGTTTGGGATCTGCCAGTGATCTTTGTGATAGAAAATAACGGCTATGGCCTTTCCACACCAAGCCATGAACAGTTTAGATTCAATAGTTTTCTGGAAAAAGGGCCTGCATATGGAATTGATGCTGTTCAGGTTGATGGCAATAATATTATTGAGGTTCACAGAACAATTACCAAGCTGGCCAAAGAACTAAGAAAAAACCCTAAGCCTGTTATAGTTGAAGCATTAACCTTTAGAATGCGCGGCCATGAAGAGGCTAGCGGTACCAAATACGTTC
>CAYGKL010000086.1:0-13560 GCA_964350505.1 uncultured Roseivirgaceae bacterium
GGAACCAAGATTGAAGGTATTGTGCTTGAATCGAAGGAAAACCCTAATACACTCGTTCGAAAAAGAATTGATACTGAAGCTGACCAAGGCTACAAGCACGTACTAAACAACATCAAAAGGCTCATCGAAATGCTGGCGGATGAAGTTGGTGAACGACCAACCATTATTGGTATTGGTACACCAGGTGCTATCGATCCGCCAACAGGGCTGATGAAGAACAGCAATTCCCAAAACCTCAACCACCAACCTTTCAAAGTTGACCTTGAAGCACTTATAGGTATCCCTACCATAATGGCCAACGATGCCAATTGCTTTGCCTTAGCTGAAGCCAAAATGGGCATTGTACCGGAGGTTGACCCTAAAGCGGAAGTGGTATTTGGGGTAATTATGGGCACCGGTTGCGGTGGTGGTGTGGTCGTCAATGGACATGTTATCAATGGAAAACACGGAATTGGTGGAGAATGGGGCCATAATTTCCTAGATGCTTCTGGAGGTAAATGCTATTGTGGAAAATCTGGTTGTACCGAAAAAATAATCTCAGGAACGGGTTTAGAAGATTTTTACGAGCAACAAACTGGTACTCGAAAAAGACTGAAAGAAATTCTCCCCGATGCCAGAAGTGGGGCGGACCCCAATGCAGTTAAAACTTTAGATCGGCTCATTCATTTCTTCGGGCTTGGAATTTCTTCCATCATTAATGTGCTAGACCCAGATGTAATAGTGCTTGGTGGTGGAGTAGGCAACATTGAAGAACTATATACCCGCGGAGTAGCTGAAGCAGAAAAATATGTTTTCAACCCAAGAATGGAAACCAAGATTGTAAAACCAAAACTTGGCGATAGTGCCGGAGTTTTCGGTGCCGCATTCTTATGTGAGTAGTGTGAATGCTATAATCTTGAGAAAGTCATTTCGACCCTAAGGAGAAATCCTCAACATGTATAAGATTTCTCAGTCGTACCTCCTTCGAAAAGGCGACCATAGAAACGGTAGATATAAAAAAAGGCAGGCAGCCCTTTGAGGGCTGCCTGCCTTATGTTTTACTTAAGTTTTTAATCAGTGCCTGACTCTCAATCAGGCACTGAATTGCTATCTATCTTTCGAATCAATTACTGCACCTTCTGGCTTCGTAGTAGCGTTTTTCACGTGCTCATCTAACCAGCTATCCATCTCCCACAGCATATGCAAAATAGATTCCTTGGCTGCATAACCATGACTTTCTGCAGGAAGCATTACCAGCCTAGCTGTTCCCCCATGCCCTTTAATGGCATTGTAGAATCTGATACTTTGAATAGGGAAAGTTCCTGAGTTATTATCCGCTTCACCATGTATCAAAAGTAAAGGTTGATTTACTTTATCGGCATGCATAAATGGCGACATGTAGTTGTACAATTCTGGATCTTCCCAATAAGAACGTTCCTCTCTTTGGAAGCCAAAAGGAGTCAATGTTCTGTTATAAGCACCGCTTCGCGCAATTCCTGCAGCGAACAAATCTGAGTGAGCTAATAAGTTAGCCGTCATAAATGCACCGTAACTATGGCCTCCTACTCCTACTCTATTTCTGTCACCAACGCCCAATTCAACAACCGCATCAATGGCTGCTTCGGCATTCATTACTAATTGCTCACGGAAAGTATCGTTAGGCTCTTTGTCTCCCTCACCAATAATTGGAAACTCTGTATCGGCCATCACAGCATAACCTCTAAGCACCCAAAACAAAGGTGAACCAGAACTTACACGAGTGAAAGAATAAGGTGTTCCTCTTACCTGTGCGGCAGTAGCAACTGATTTGTACTCTCTAGGGTACGCCCACATTAGCACTGGGAGTGGGCCGTCTTTATCTTTGTCATAACCAGCTGGTGTATAAAGCACAGCCGTTAAATCTACCCCATCCTTTCTTTTGTACTTGATGATCTCTTTGTTCACCTCAATCATTTCAGGCTGAGGATGTGGGAAATCAGTAATGGCAGTCATCGAACCTTTCTTAAGATCGCGAATGAAATAGTTCTGAGGATCTTTCTCTGACTCTCGAATGGTGATGATCTTATCTCCTTTTTCATTGATAATATCAACTGGGCGTTCGTAATATGGCGCCTCTGATCTGAAAAGGATTTCCTGTTTCTTATTCTTTAGGTTGAACCTGCTGAGGTATGGTCTATCACCTTCAGGTGAACCGCCCACGCTGCTCATAAAAACATCGTCTTTATCGAATTTGAGGACATTTCTACCGTACTCATTTTTAACCAACATTGGGTTTCCAGGGTCGTTATATCTATCGGTGGTTGGTCTTTCAATGATCACATTCCCCGGCTGGCCAGGTTTTGAAGGGTCAATAATAGTGCTCTTCTCCATTCTGTTGGCCCACCATTGCTCATTCATCCAAGCTCTATTTTCATCTCCCCAAACAATACCACTATAGCGAAGACTGGTGCTGGCTAGTTTTGTAGGTTGGCCACTAAATGGCGCTGACTGCATGTAAATAATATCTCTTTCCGCAACTTCCAAATTCGGATCTCCACCATCGTTTGCTTCGGCCCAATACAAAGAGGCAGGCATATCTGCTCTCCAATTCACGCTGCGCATTCCTTTTCTAGTCGCATCAAAGCCTTTAGGACGAACTTCGTCTAATGGAATTTCTGCAAGCGTTTTAATCTTTCGGCCATTCGTATCCCAAACCTCGTAGTTGAAAGGAAATCTAGAAGCTGGTACTAGGTAAGAAAAAGGTCTCTGGATTGTTTCAACCAACATATATTTACCATCGGGAGAAAGGTCGAAGCCTTTGATGATATCTGGAGTTCCAACTTTTTGAGCGTTTCCGTTCAAGCTAATCTTCTGAAGTTGAACAGTGGTGTAATATTCAAAGAGTTGCTCGTCATAAGAGTTTTCAAGCAAATCTTGATAGGTTCTCGAAGCGGCCTCAGCACCAGCAGTCTCTTGTACGACAGGACCTTTGGGTGCTCTTGGCCGTTGAGGTGCTGAACCTCTGCCTTCAACCACTGTACTCACCATCAAATGCTGATTGTCTGGCATCCACTCAAACGCAGATACATAAGCATTATTGATGATAGCATTGGTAAGCTTTTTGGCAGACTTGCTTTGGAGGTCGGCCATCCAGAGTTCAATACCGTCTTCAACAGTATTGGTAAATGCTATTTTCTTTTCATCGTTCGACCATGAAACATTGCTAATCGCAGGGCTTGCCGACATGTTGGTAAAACTGAATGTTTCTCCAGTAGCTATATTTCTCAGGCTTAAGCCCGTCATTGGGTTTTGCCGACTTCTGCCATTGGTAGCTGGGTTAATTCTTGTTCCTCCAATTCTTAGTTCAGGCGCAGCTACATCCTCAATGCTGGGGTATCCAGGTCTTTCCATCAAAACCATCCATTCTGCTTTTGAGTCTATGCTCACTGCAGGTGTTGAAGGAGCATCAATTAATTTGGCGATAGCCTCTGGAGGTCTCATATAGCCATCTTGGGCAAGAGCATCCGGAACTGTAGTGAACAGGAGCATTAGAATTAGGCTTGCTCCTATTAGTTTGTTGAAGTGTCTTTTCATGATTCAGGTATTGATTGAATCAATGAAGATAAAAACTAAGTGATTGATTGACAGTATTAATACACAGAATATCTATATGCTGATATGAAAGGTTAGTTAAGTGTTGCTTCTTCTGTTTCCCCCAGCCTTTCCATTTTCACGTGCATAGTGCCATCATCCATTCTGTCATAAACTGGAATGAACTTCCTAGCCCATTGAATTTCCTCAGCCACATAACTCATTCTGTCATACACCTGACGCACATAAGTATCATCAAAAGCCTTGAACATAATGACAATCTCGATCTGATTATCGTCAAAATCTTCTTTCTTCCAGCCATGAATGGGGCTATCTTCATTGATAGGATGAACCAATGTCCAACTCATTGCCAGAAAATTGATCTTATTCCTTTCAAGATCAACCCGCTCAAATATTCTTTTGTCTTGCAGGCTATCCCAATAAGAGATAATAACATCCATTTCTAATTCAATCAATTGATTCTTGCTTCTATTGACAATGCGAAACATTAGGGCATTGATGTTTCTGTAAGGAGCAATAACTGCCACCTCACTGTAAATAATATTCTGTCTGGGACGGGAAAACCGCGCGAATAGTAACCCAGTAGCGATAGCAAAACTGAGCAGTCCCGCGAAAGATTCTACTGCTGCTATAATACTAATTGCACTTGAGCCAGGACTTAAGGTTCCAAAACCAACAGTGGTAATTGTTTGGGTGGAAAAATAAAAGCAGTTAACAAAGTCAGCTACCCGCCCTTTGCTCTCCAAACCATCAATACCTTCCGGACCAGCAATAAAATAAAGTGAAGCAAAGAAAAAGTTGACGGCAAAGAAAACGAAGGTGATCAGACAAATGAATCCAAACCACTTCATAGCAATGAGCTCGTGATAAATATCTAATGATTGCCAAAAACCAAGACCAGACTTTTTTACATTGAAATCCCCTCCCGGAGTTATGAGTCTGGTATTCTTATAATAGGCTTTCTCCCCAAAACCAAGTTCACTGCTCTTGCGGTATCTTCTTTTTGCACTTGCCATGATCTATTGAAAGTAGCTATTAGCGATGAAACAAGGAAATGTTAAATAATACGAAATAATTCGTAGATGTTTTGGATATACGAATTGCTTCGTATATACTTGAAGTACGAAAACAATCGTATGATGATCAGACCCACCGAAACCGAACTTGAAATACTCAATATACTTTGGAAAGAAGGCCCTTCCAATGTGCGAAGAGTTAATGAAATCATGAATGAGCAAAAAGAAGTTGGCTACACAACTACTTTGAAACTTATGCAGATCATGGCGCAGAAAGGCCTAGTTCTTCGTGATGAAACCAGCAGAACTCATATCTATTCAGCCAAAGTAAAAGCAGAAGATATTCAGGTGGAAATGCTCGATAAACTACTCCATACTGCCTTTGGTGGTTCGGCCTCACAGCTAGTACTCAGTGCGCTAGGATCAGGAAAAGCAACGACCAAAGAGCTACAAGAAATAAAAGCACTCATTCAGAAATTGGAACAAGATGGAAATCAATAATCAAATTTTAGAAAGTACAGGCTTAAGTATTGTTCACTCGCTTTGGCAAGGAGCCTTACTCCTCTTTATTGTTTTGAGTGCTCTGGTAATAGCTAGAAATAAAAGCGCCAGATTCAGATATCTCATTACACTAACTGGTACTTTTTTACTCCCTGTTATTTTGGTTGGCAACCTGATCTATTTCTGGCCTCACCAACTTGTGGATAACTCAATGGTTGCATCTGCTACTGGAACAGAAATGATTGCCGATATACCTACACAATTTTCAATACCCAATAATGGTCAACAGCAGAATAACACAGTTCTATGGTTGAATGAAAATGCCTCTACCATCGCCATCTTTTGGATAGTGGGCATGTCGCTTTTCTTACTTAAAGTTTTAGGCTCATTTGTCTGGCTCAAGCGATTGACCAAGCAAGCACTGCCCATGCACAACACGGCAGTTAATGAACTGCTCACTACCATTCAAGAGAAATTAGCCATTCAAAGAACAGTTGAATTGAAGTTGAGTTCATGGATCAAGAGCCCAATTATTCTAGGAGTAATTAAGCCAACTATCCTCTTCCCAATAGGACTCATAGAAGGACTTACAATCGAAGAAGTAGAAGCTATTCTCTACCACGAACTAGCGCATTTGAAACGAAACGACTTTATCGTAAACATCATGATCAACGTCTTACAAATTGTCTTTTTCTACCACCCAGCCTATTGGTGGATGAAAAGCCAGCTTGACAATGAAAGGGAGTTTGCCACCGATGAAATGGCCTTGCATTACTCCGAAAAGAAACTACCCATGATCAAAGCCTTGGCCAAGGTGCAAGCCTACAGCTTGCACCAACACAGCCTAGCCTTTGCGGGAAACTCAAAAAATCAGGTCTTAAAACGAATTAATTTAATCATGAAAGCAAAACAACAACCCAACTGGCTCAGTGCTGTCTTTACTATGGTCATTCTAATGGTAGCATTTGCATTGATGAGTGTGAAAGAGCAGAAAACAGAAAACGGCAAAATAGAAAAGCAGGAGGAGGCTCAGGTAAATTTAGACGCATCCAAAAGCTTAAATAGCGGGGAAACCGATACTGTAAAATTGAAAAGTGCTGGGTTAATAAGGAGCTTCACTGAAAATCATCCATCCTCAGAAATAGATGCAGACTCAATTCATCTATACAAGGACATGACAATGGTGTTTCAGTCCAAAAAATTTCAGGACAATGATAGCTTAGCTATTTCTAAAGCCATTTTAGAGCTAGTCACAAACCCTGAAGGCTATGAAGTTAAGTTTAACGATGAGGGTACAATCTCTTCTATAAGCAAAAACAATAAACCATTAGCTGGGAGTGAATTTGAAACTTTCAAAAGTGCCTATAACCAAATTCAAGGTGTTACTCAACAGCTAGATAAAGAATTGGTTAGGACGCTGGATGAAATGAAAAAAAGTAAGTCTGAGGTTGAGCTGCAAAAAAGGAATGTAGTAAAAAGCTATTGGGATCCTGTCAAAGGTCAACAGTTATCAAAAATAGAGGCTGAATATCAAGCTACATCATTAAAATTAAAGGAAATCCTTCAAGTAGGAAATGTACTTGATCAAACTGAAGTTCAACAAATTGAAGAACATGAAAGAAAATTAAAGGCTTTAGAAAAAGAACTACTTGAACTTCAACAAGTAGCCATATATAATGATCAAATAGAAAGGGAACTACAAAAAAGAGAAGCTCTAGAAGACGCTAAGTACCTGGAAGAACTGAATCGAAAATCTGATAACCGCATGGTTCTTCCCGGTGGTGAAGCCAATGAAGGCATCCTCAATGTGCTCCTTCAACCATTCTCAAAAAAGAAATCTTCCACACTTTATATTTTGGATGGTAAGGTATTAACTGATTCTGATGAATTAGAAAATCAAATTGAACTCTTAAGAAGTATAGAAATTGTCTCTGGAAGTGAAAGTGGGTTGAAAGACTTTTTTGGAGAAGAAACTGAAGGAAAAAGCACGATCATCAGGTTCTCTACTGCATTAGATGACGAAAGAATTCGATTAAGAAGACAGGAACAGAATCGATCGAAAGAAGTAGAGAATCTGAAAAAGGATACTCAAGCCAAAGGAAGGCCTGCTATCGAATTGAATAACAAGCTTTTAGAGAATGCTACTTTAAACGATATCAATACTGAAAACATTATGTTCCTTGAAGTTTTCAGCGGATCCACAATGTATAAGTTCTATTCTAAAGAGGAACTCAAAGGGCATGAAAGCTTGATTCGCATATACACGAAAGAGAATGAAAAGAATCCCAGTAGCCTATTCCATGCTATCTCTACTAGCCTTAACAGTAGCAAATACTTCTTTAACAGCAATACTTTGAGAGTGGAGAACTTCGACTTCTATATCCTCGAAAAATTTAAAGGGAATAATAACGTTTTAATCGAATTTGAAGGAGTGGTAAAAGAAGGTTGGACTGTTGAAAAGTTGCGGCAAGAAAAGCTTTACGACATTAATTCAATAGAAGTTTTAAAGGGTAATGAAATGGAAAAGCATTACCCGAAAAGGAAATTAAGAGAGGTTAGTGCTCTATTAAGAGTTAATCCAAAGAATTAACAATAGGCCGCCAATCGCGGCCTTTTTCTTTCTTCTTCTCCAAACAATGCCCGTCATTTCCTACTTTTATGGCTATGGGAAAAAAAGTTCTGATCACCGGAGGAACAGGCCTAGTAGGTTCTCACCTCATTCCTCTACTACAAGAGCATGGCTACAAAGTAGCAGTGCTCAGTAGATCGAAAGATTCAACCAAACCCTATGAAGTTTTTGAGTGGGACTATAAAAATGACTACTTAGAAGAAGGTGCTTTTGATGGTGTAGATACCATCATCCATTTAGCAGGAGCCGGAGTGGCAGAAAAGCGCTGGACAGAAGCGCGAAAAGATGAAATTTATAATAGCAGAACCAAAACATCCTTTCTGCTCTACAATAAGCTGAAGGAAAGGCCAAACCAAGTAAAGAGCTTCATTTCAGCCTCCGCAATTGGTTATTATGGCATGGATACTGGTTCCACCAACCTCAGAGAAACGGCCCCAGCCGGACACGATTTCTTGGCTCATGTAACCGATGCATGGGAAACTTCCACCTCTAAAATCACAGAATTAGACATCAGATTAGTCCAGTTACGCATTGGGGTAGTTTTGAGCAATGATGGTGGCGCATTAGTAGAGCTATTGAAGCCGCCAGTGGCAGCACCATTGGGTAAAGGCAGTCAGTATATGAGCTGGATTCATATGGAAGACCTTTGTAGAATGTTCCTTTATGCCATCGAGAATGACACCATGTTGGGTGCTTATAATGCGGTAGCCCCTCGCCCTGCTACCAATAAAGAACTAACCAAAGATGCTGCAAAAGCCTTCGGTAAAACCTTTATTCCCATTCCTGTTCCCGGTTTATTACTAAAAATCTTTTTGGGTGAAATGGCTAAAGTGGTGCTAGGGGGCAATAGAGTTAGCTCAGAAAAAATAATGGAAGCTGGTTTTAAATTCAATCAGCCAAAGCTTTTAGCCGCTCTAGAACAGCTTGCACCAAAGTAGGTAGACCATTATTAACCACAATTTAAAGGAACCTTGATAAACTTGATTCGTTTAGAAAATGGTTTTCACCTATGTTTAAATAAAATTGCAATAAATGACCAGCGAAGATAAAATCAAACAAGCATTTAGAGACAGAGATTGGAACGAGATCAAAACACATGACTCTTGGGTAATTTTCAAGGTAATGGCCGAAATGGTTGAAGGCTTTGAAAAACTCGCCAAAATTGGCCCTTGTGTATCTGTTTTTGGTTCAGCCAGAACAAAACCCAACACGCCTTTTTATGCAATGGCTGAAGAGATCGCTGCTAAATTGGTGCGTCATGGCTATGGGGTCATCACCGGAGGCGGTCCTGGAATTATGGAAGCTGGTAACAAAGGAGCCCAAAGTGAAAATGGTAAATCGGTAGGTTTGAACATTGAGCTGCCTCATGAACAAGGCAATAACATTTACATAGATCCAGACAAACTCATTTCCTTCGATTACTTCTTTGTTAGAAAGGTAATGTTCGTAAAGTACTCTCAAGGTTTTGTGGTGATGCCCGGAGGATTTGGTACCCTAGATGAAATGTTCGAAGCAATTACCCTCATTCAAACCAACAAAATTGGTCGATTCCCAATCGTTTTGGTTGGCTCAGAATTTTGGGGTGGACTTATTGACTGGGTGAGAAGTACTATGCTCGAAGCAGGTAATATCTCAGAAAAAGACCTAGACTTAATCAACATTGTAGACACTCCTACAGATGCCGTTCGAGTAATTGATGAGTTCTATTCTAAGTACCTCTTGTCTCCAAACTTCTAATGATTAAACATATCCTTTTCGATTGTGATGGAGTATTGATTGACACTGAAATAGTTGCTGCAGAAGTTGTAACCAATTGGCTCAACAGTGAAGGAGTAGATATCGATATTGAACAGTTTATTTCTACTTACACAGGGAAGACGTTTAGTGACATTTTAGAATTACTCAAACAAGCAAAGCTCTTAGATGAGCAGATAGAAACTCGCGAAGCAGTAATTCAAATGGATGATCAGATCAGAAATAATATGCGCCCGATCAGAGGCGTGCATGAAATGCTAAATGCAGAGCCGCTTACTTCAAGCATGGTTTCGAATAGTGCCGAAGATTATGTGCTTGAAGCGATAGGAATGCTTGAGGCCGATCACATTTTTGAGAAGCGGGTGTTCTCAGCCGAAATGGTAAGTAAAGGAAAACCCAATCCTGCTGTATATCAGTTAGCCCTTGAAAAACTTGGGCTAAACCAAAATGAAGTACTTGTGGTGGAAGATAGTGTAGCAGGTGTAACCGCTTCTGTGGCCGCAGGCTTAAAGACTATCGGATTCTTAGGTGGAAGTCATGTGCGAGATGGTCATGGTGATCTTTTGATAAAGTTAGGTGCCAGCGAATTAGTCCATAACCATGACGAATTAGCCAAGTATCTAAACGCTCTTTAGAACCAACCAAACTTTAAAACAATACCATAGTTCATGCCTTCAAAGGCAGAATCTCCAACTATTTCCTGCTGATTATTTGGGTTCAATAAGTTAATGCCTGCAACATCTCGATAAGTAGCGCTCAAACCAATCTTCATAAATTTCGCAACGTTAATCTCTAGCTCCGCTCCTACCTCCAAAGCAAAAAAGGCTTGACTATCCTGCAAAGGATTTCTAATTAAAGATGAGGTCGTATCGTAAAAAGAAAAGCCTCCTGCTCCAATCATCAGCGGAAAATTTAAATGCACAGTGCTTTCTGGAAAGAGCACATACTCTAATGCTAAGCCACCATAACCTCCTTCAATACGAAACTGAGAATTAAAATCTTGACTAAATAGGCTTTTGGTCATGAAGGCATTTCCACTTAAACCAATGCCAAGGTGGGCAGAAGGGTAATACATTAAGCGCCCTCCTAATAAAAGTGCGTCCGTATCATTCAATTGGGTGTAGCCTGTGTAAGTTCCAAGGCCAGCACGAAACTTCTTTTCAGCTTTGGCTTTGGCCTGTTTTTCTTCTTTGGATCCTTTCTTCTTATTAGCCCTAGATACTTCATCCCATACGGATTGCCTTTCAGGTTGAATACTACTGACTTTTGGTTTTATATAATTAAAGTCCATATCAAAGGGAATGGCATAATAATTAAAGCCAACATAAGGCCTAGCTATGGACTTCGGTATAAAACTAATTGTTTGTGCAAGTACTTTGGAAGAAGACGGGGTATTCCTGTTTCCGAATGAATCTAAACTGTCCTTAATAGTCGTTTTAGTGGAATCAATTAGTTCAGAGTTATCATGGGAGATAACATCTCTTAGTGTCTCCGGATTCTTAATATCCAGCGTTTTTACTTTTTTAGATTTTACCCTAGATGTATCCATTACCTGAATAGATTCCGTAATTCGTTCCTTACTTTTCCTCCTCAATAAAACCTGACCATTCATTTCTTGCATTTCCATTTCCTGACCATTGAAAAGCTCCGTCAATACGGAGGACAAGGCAGCATTTTGGCGACTAATGCTTACCCGCCTTTTTACATCAAAAATCTCAGGTGAATACACAAAAGAAAGATTCTCTGTTTCCATTGATTTAAGAATCTCTTCAATAGAAGTATTGCGAAAGTTAGCATCTACTTTTTTACTCAGAAGATCTGCCTTTTGACCGAACAGAGAGCAAGTAGTGATGAGAAAGAAGGAAAAAAATGCTAGAGCCTTCATGTTAAAAATGTTATTACAATTTAAAGTATTGAGCCTGTAATTCATTGAAAATGAGTAAACAGGCTCTAAAACACTTCTGGTCAATATTATTAATGATTATTAAAATTTTCCAAATTTTAGATTGAATGAGGTACTGAAGCCTGTCATGGCATCTTTAGCTAAAATTGGAGCACCAGATTCTAAATACGAAAGTTCAATATCTGAGGTGACTCTATATTTCATCCCTATTCCAAATCTGATGAAAGGAAGCAAGTTAAATTCAATATCAACTCCCGGTTCTATGACGAAAAAGGCTTGAGAATCTTCAGATTGATAAAAGTCAAAATCCCTATTCGACTCAACATAAGTAATTCCGCCTGCACCGATTACTACAGGAAAGCTCAAGTGAATCGGGCTTCTAGGCATAGCTATAAATTCGAGCATTAAGCCGCCATAACCTCCGGTTGTGAGGTAGCGATTATCTAATGCGGCATCATAGGCGCGCTCGGTGATAAAGCCTGTTCCTGCCAAACCTATTCCAAACTGATGATTAATAAGCCAAGCGCCTTGGCCACCAATTGTTATGGCATCGGCATTAGCAATCTGTGTATAGCCAACATTTACTCCTCCATAACCTCCATTGGAGCGGATTCCTCCGTTGTTGAAAAGGGTCCTCATTTGCTGAGAATCGTCTTGAGCTTGTAGGTTCATCGCTGCGAAGAACACTACAGCCATTAAAATGGCTTTAGATAATTTGTTGTTCATGATATTTCGAGTTGTTGTTTCTATTGGCAGGAGCCACCATTGACCAAAATGATCTCCTGCTGTTGATTAAATGATGTATTAAAAAGTACTTCGATTGTATTTAATATGCTTTGTAAATCTTCCTGATCATACCTTGCAGTAAGCGTGCAAGAAGCGAAAGCCGAGTTTTGAAGTTCAAACCTCACATTGTAGGCATTACCAATATCTTCAAAAACCTTATCGATCCTCGTGTTGTCAAAAACAAGGCTACCCGTTTGCCATGATAAAAAATTGGGGTTAGCATTTTCTGTTTTCTCCAAAAGGCCATTCGGACTTAATGCCACTCTTTGGCCAGGGGTTAAAATCACTTGTTCGCTTTCTGTCGAAAAACTTACTTTTCCTTCAACCAAGACTAATTCAAAACCTGAAAAAGAGGTCGCTGTTTTTAGGTTGAAAGAAGTTCCTAACACTCGAGTCTCGGTTTCATCAGCGACAATAACGAAAGGCTTTTCAGGATTTGGAACCACATCAAAAAATGCTTCCCCTTCAAACGCTACTCTTCTTTCATCCTCAAACTCCTCAGGATATTTGAGCACTGCTCCTTTCTTTAGAGTTACTGAAGTGCCATCTGGCAAAGAGAATTCCGATTGATCTTGAGCAGTAAAAGTCAACTGTTGAGGTGCCGTGTGCAGCAAACTCTTGATTAAAAATGCTGCTGAGATAAAGAAAATTATGGCCGCTGCTACCCTCCAGAAAACTCTGTTATTCCTAACATCCTGCTTAGCCAGTTTCGCTTGAACACCTTGCCAGTTTTCTTCAATGTCAATGCTATCTAAAAGAGAGAACGATTCTGCATTGGCCCAAAGTGATTTGAGCTGCTTAATGTAATTCGCATTCTCCTCAGACTCTGCCATCCAAGACTCCATAGCCACTCGCTCATCAGCAGTTGCTGTCTCAGAGAGGTACTTGAGCATCAATTCATTCGATATGTCGTTCGGGTTATTCATTGGTTTTCATATGTATGACGTGCATCTCGAAAAACACACGTACGCTAATTCAAAATTTTATTTCAGCCAAAAAGAAATCAGGAATAAAACAGCCTTGAGATAAGGATAGATATCTTCCCTCAATCGTTTAAGCGCCTTACTCATCTGTGTTTCCACCGTCCTTTTTGAAATATTCAACTCCTCAGCAATTTCTTGATTCTTCTTCCCTTCGAATCGGTTCATTCTAAAGATGAGCTGACATTGATCTGGAAGTTGACTGATGCTGTAATATATTTTTTCCTCCAATTCAGATTGAATCATTAGCTCCTCGCTATCCATTCCTTCCAAGTCTGAAGATGCTTTGATTTCGACATGATGCTTCTCTTTGGTTTTGGAAGATCGGATTACATCTATGCTCCTGTTTCTCACAGATTGATACAAATACGCTTTCAGTGAACTATGAAATTGAAGTTGATCCTTTTGCTCATAGAGCTT
>CAYGKL010000086.1:13660-15011 GCA_964350505.1 uncultured Roseivirgaceae bacterium
TTAGGCCTCATTAATGCTAGCCATTTTACTTATCGAGACATTAAATATTTAGGTATTTCTCAAGTCATTCTCGGTTTAATAGCCAGTATGGTCGTGGGTTATGGCTTGCTTATTTGGGCCATAGGTTTTGGCCTTTTGCATATTGTTTATGGTGCGGTAATGTACTTCAAATACGAAAAGTGAAAGAGTACATCGATCGATTAAATAAAGCTTTCGACAATCGCGTGAGGTTGGGTATTATGTCTGTATTGGCAGCCAATGAATTCTTGGACTTTAACAGGCTTAAAGAACTGCTCGATTTAACAGATGGTAACTTGGCCAGTCATTTAAAAGCACTTGAAAAAGAGGCATATATCGCTTTCGAAAAATCCTTTGTTGAACGCAAGCCGAAAACAACTTATAGTATGACAAAAGCAGGTCGTTCTGCATTTGAAGATCATATCAATGCCCTAGAGGCAATTATCAAAAATCAGATTCAATAAAAGAGAATGAAAGAAGTGAAGTTGAAATTTTTATTGAAATGGGGTATTAGACTCCTTATGGTTTATGGCTGGTTCCGCCAACCCAAAAATCAAGAACGGTTGATCGCTGCCTTTTTGCTTATCCCAGCTATTTTGTTGCTGATTCCTAGCTTTACGTTTAGGCTCACCCTGTTGCAGTCTTTCTTATTTCAAGCGATGTTGGTCTATGGGTTCTTAAGCGCCTTTTGGATCATCAAACATCATTACCGTTTGGCAGGTGTCAACTTTGTCATCTACTTCTTGCTCTTGGTTAAAATTAGTACACCAATCAGCAAGGCTTATAGAATAGATCAGGGGGAAGAAAGTCTAAAAGTGTTGCAGTTCAATGTACTTACCACAAACGATAAATATGATGAAACCATCAACCGAGTAATTGAACTTGATCCTGATTTCGTCTCTTTTCAAGAAGTTAGTCATCAATGGGCATTGGCATTAGTTTCTGGCTTATCAGAATCATACCCATACTCTAAAGTTGTTGAGCACGAAAATCAAGGTCAGGGAATAGCGGTCTTTAGCAGGTTTCCATTAACTGACTTAAATGAGATTGAGGTAACCACAACAGCGAATATTACTGGAAAGATTTTAGTGGGTAACGAAACAGTTAATTTCCTAACGCTTCACACCAAATCACCAACTGACCGTTCTAAGTGGAATAATAGAAATAACCACTTAAAATGGGCTGAACAATACGTCAATAATCAGCCCGGTGAAATGCTTGTATTAGGAGACTTCAATACCGTACCTTGGGACAGTAGAATGCTGAGTTTTACATCTTCAACTCAACTATCAGATAGTCGAAAGAAATTAACCCCAACCTATCCTACTTGGAA
>CAYGKL010000087.1:0-14889 GCA_964350505.1 uncultured Roseivirgaceae bacterium
TACTTCAAGCTTTAATTTCCGATATAACATGGATTACTGAGGGTGTCACTCATGGGCAAGGCGTTGCAATCTCCATGCGCGACAGAAGCATTCCAAGAAGGTCCTTTGTGAACAAAATTATTAAGATAGCAGAAGAATCAGGTATACCTTTCCAGTTAGAAGTTGAAGGCGCGGGTGGTAGTGATGGCAAGGAACTTCAGAATTCACCATATCCATTCGACTGGTGCTTTGTGGGGGCTCCCGAAGACAATGTGCATAGTCCAGATGAAATCGTTCATAAAGATGACATCCTTAGCATGATTCAGTTATATTCGGTTTTGATGGAAAAATTATAATGTCTTTACCTTCAGTTACTGTCCACGACAAAAATTTCGAGTTATTCCTCTCAGAAGAAGAACTCCAATCTAAGATCACAGAATTAGGTGAAAGAATCAGCTTGGACTATGACCAGAAGACCCCTCTTTTTATAGGAGTATTGAATGGTTCGTTCATGTTTGCCGCTGATTTAATGAAAGTGGTAACCGTGCCTGCCGAAATCACCTTTATGAAAGTGTCCTCCTACAGTGGCATGAAAACTCAGGGGAAAACTCAAGAATTGATCGGGTTGAAAGAGTCTGTTAAAGAGCGGGATGTTGTAGTCATTGAAGACATTGTTGACACAGGTATCACTATGGAGGGCATTGTGAATCAGCTAAAAAAATTGGGAGTCAAATCGGTTGAAGTGGCTTCTTTACTAATTAAGCCGGAATGTCTCCAAAGAGACGTTTCGGTAAAGTATGCGGGCTTCGAAATACCAGAAAAATTTGTGGTTGGCTATGGCTTAGATTACGATGGTTTAGGAAGAAACTTGAAAGATATTTATCAATTAAAGCAGGACTAACGATTATCCTTATATTTGTGGTCTTGTTATAAAACCAATCTTCATGATTAATATAGTATTGTTTGGCCCTCCGGGTGCAGGAAAGGGAACGCAAAGCGAGAAAATCATCAATACATTCGGGCTAAGGCATATCTCTACGGGAGATTTATTCAGAAAACATTTAGGTGAAGGTACCGAGCTTGGTAAAAAAGCTCAGGCGTTCATGGACAATGGTAAACTGGTTCCGGATGAGGTGGTAATTGGTATGGTTGGGGACTTCCTCAATGCCAATAATGGTGCAAAAGGGTTTATTTTCGATGGTTTCCCAAGAACAGTGGCACAAGCCGAAGCACTTGATGCTTTGTTGGATGATCATAAAACCGAGATCAGTTGTATGATCATGCTCGATGTTCCTCAGGATGAATTGAAAAAAAGACTTTTAGAAAGAGGGAAGACGTCAGGAAGGGCAGATGATCAGAACGAAGAGAAGATCAACGTGAGAATTCAAGAGTATTTGAATAAGACCTTACCAGTTGCGGCTTTCTATCAAGCTCAGAACAAGGCAAGCAAAATCAATGGTGTAGGAACGATCGATGGCATCTTTCAGGATATTTCTGAAGCTATCGAAAAGCACGTTTAGACTAAAATAAAATAGATAATCCTTTGAAGATGACCGTTTTGGTCATCTTTTTTATTATACTCATAGTATGGCTGGTACCAATTTCATAGATCACGTAAGACTCTACTGCCGCTCCGGAAAGGGTGGTGCTGGCGCAATCCATTTCAGAAGAGAAAAGCACGTGCCAAAAGGCGGACCCGATGGAGGTGATGGCGGCAGAGGTGGTCACATCATTTTGCGAGGCAACAAGCAAATGTGGACCTTATTACATCTGCGCTATCAAAAGCACGTTTTTGCAGAAAATGGTGAAGGTGGAAGTGGCCATGGCAGTAGCGGGTCTGATGGAAAAGACATTATTCTAGATGTTCCTTTGGGTACAGTAGCCAAAATCGCTGAGCCCGAAGAGCAATACCTTTTCGAAATTACAGAAGAGGGCCAAGAGGTAGTGCTTCTGCCTGGTGGAAGAGGAGGCTTGGGGAATACCCACTTTAAAACGTCCACTAATCAGACCCCGCGTTTTGCCCAACCAGGTGAGCCGGGTCAGGAAGAACTTTGCGTGCTGGAATTGAAACTGTTGGCCGATGTGGGGTTGGTCGGATTTCCAAATGCTGGTAAGTCAACCTTGCTATCAGTAGTTTCCGCAGCCAAGCCAGAAATCGCAGATTATCCATTTACTACGCTCGTACCCAACCTAGGCGTTGTTCCTTATAGAGATCACCGGTCATTTGTAATGGCAGATATTCCGGGGATCATTGAAGGTGCCGCTGACGGCAAAGGCCTTGGTATTCGCTTCCTTCGTCATATAGAACGAAATTCAATTCTTCTCTTCCTTGTCCCTGCCGATGCTGAAGATATTCAAAAGGAGTATGACATCTTACTTGGAGAACTCAGGAAGTATAACCCAGAGCTACTAGATAAGGAGCGAATTTTAGCCATTTCTAAATGCGATATGCTCGATGAAGAGCTGATGGCAGAAATGAAACAATTGGTTCCAAAGGACATAGAAACACTCTTTATTTCCTCAGTCGCACAAATCGGTCTTCAAGAATTGAAAGATATGATTTGGAAAAGGCTGAACCCCTAAACTGACAATTAATTTAATTTAAAACCGTCCCTTATGCCATATTGACACAATACTATGGCTTGGCAAAAAAATTGCTCATGGGCACGCGTTTGATAAGCGTAAATAATGGCAAAGAATAAGAAAGCAAAAAGTAACCAGGAAGAGAACGAAGTTTTGGAAGCTGAAAACCAAGCTACTACTCAAGAGGCAGTAGAAGAAAACATGGAGCAAGAAGAACTTTCGGTAGAAGAGAAGTTGGAAATTGAATTGGCAGAAGCCAAAGATAAGTACTTGAGGCTATATTCTGAGTTTGAAAACTTTAGAAGAAGAAATGCCAAAGAAAGAATTGATTTGATTAAAACAGCTTCTTCTGACCTGATGGTTGAGTTAATTCCTTCCATAGATGATTTTGAAAGAGCCCGAAAGGCCAATGAAAATCAAGAAGATATTGAAGCAGTAAAACAAGGCTTCGAACTTATTTCATCTAAGCTTTTGAAGACTTTAGAGGCTAAAGGGCTTAAGGAAATGAAAACCGAAAAGGGTACCGCTTTCGATGCAGATTTGCATGAAGCTGTAACACAATTTCCGGTGGAGGAAGAAGAGTTAAAAGGAAAAATTATTGATACCGTTGAAAAGGGTTACTACCTCGGTGAGAGAGTAATTCGTTTCGCTAAAGTGGTGATAGGAGCTTAATATGGCAAAAAGAGACTACTACGAAATTCTTGGTGTAGACAAAGGTGCAAGTGAAGATGAGCTTAAAAAGGCTTATCGTAAAATGGCCATTAAGTATCACCCAGATAAAAATCCAGACGATCCATCTGCTGAAGACAAATTCAAAGAGGCTGCTGAGGCTTATGAGGTCCTAAGCAATAAAGACAAGCGTGCTCAATATGATCGTTTCGGTCATGATGGTATGCGTGGTGGCTTTGGCGGAGGCCAAGGTGGTGGAATGAACATGGAAGATATCTTCTCTCAATTTGGAGATATATTCGGTGGTGGAGGTAGTCCTTTCGATAGCTTCTTTGGTGGAGGCGGTGGAGGTAGACGCCAGCGAAAAGGCTCTAACCTTAGAATTAAGCTAAAACTTACATTGGAAGAAATTGCCAATGGAGTTGAGAAGAAAATCAAGGTAAACCGTTTGATCAATGCAGAAGGTGTCACTTTCAAAACCTGTAATACTTGTGGTGGATCAGGGCAGATGAAGAAAGTGGTGAATACCATGCTTGGCCAGATGGTCTCTGCAAGTACTTGTTCTGCTTGTAATGGCGCGGGTAAAACTATAGATCATAGACCTCCAGGAGTAGACAGCACAGGTTTAGAGATGAAAGAGGAAGTGATTCCTATCAAAATTCCAGCGGGTGTATCTGATGGTATGCAACTTTCTATGTCAGGAAAAGGAAATATGTCTCCTGGCGGGGGCATTCCAGGCGATCTCTTGATTGTTATCGAAGAAATAGAAGATGAGCAATTGAAGAGAGATGGTAACAATATTGTCTACGATCTCTACATCAGCTTTATCGATGCTTCATTAGGCGGCAGCATGGAAGTGCCGACCATAGACGGAAAAGTGCGAATTAAAATTGACCCAGGAACTCAGAGTGGAAAGATTCTTCGCTTAAGAGGAAAAGGTGTTAGAGATATTAATGGCTACGGAAAAGGAGATCAGCTCATCCATGTAAACGTATGGACCCCTAAAAAGCTGAGCAAAGAAGAAACAGATATGCTTGAGAAGCTCAGAGCCTCTGAAAACTTTGCACCAAGTCCGGGCAAAGGAGAAAAAGGCTTTTTCGAAAAGATTAAGGAATTCTTTTAGAAAGTCAAAGCGGAAGGCATTTAGAGCAAGATACAGAAGAACGAAGAATCTCCCAATTTATAGGGAGATTCTTCGTTTTGCTTTCACCCTTCCTCAGAATACCGAATTTAATCCTCTTAAAAAAAGCATATCCATTTTCCATTAAAACCCGTATACTTCGGTTTATAAATGATTGCAACCCAATCTTGTAACAAACCGTAAGCTAAGTCATGCAAAAAATACTTTTTCTGTTGGCCATCATTGGAGCAGTTGGAATCGAGGGGCAGGCACAGACAAAGAAACATTTCACAGTGGAAGGGGAACAGTCCTGTGAAAAAGTTCAGTTTACTTTAAATGCTTCTTCAGGAACGTGTGAGATTCGCACCCGCAGTATGGGAGAAATGCCCATAAATATCATGGGCAATCATAACGAAGAATACATCACTTCAGATTTCGGTCAAGAAATGGAAGGCGAGACCCTACATGCTTGGCTAAACCTCAAAGACAACGGTAAAGAAGACTTTAGCTCAAAACTTTCTAAAATTTTTGGCAAGAAAACTACCGATACAGAAAATTACTGGAACATTTATTTCACCGATTTTAGACCCTACACCTTAGATCTGAATTATGGAGTGGGTAAGGCATATATAGACCTTTCAGACATTGCAGTAGAAAACTGCCACATCACATCTGGCAATGCTCACGTCAAGGTGGGCTACCTTTCCAAGCTTCAGAATAAAACAGATATGGATACTTTTTCGGTCTCTGTCGATTTAGGTGATGTTGAAATCGAAAGAATCAATTTGGCAAGAGCAAGAAATATTTTGGCTGAAGTTGGCTTCGGTTCACTTGTTCTCGATTTCGATGATCAATCACAAGTTCCTAGTAATATTTGGGCAAGAGTAGGTGCGGGTTCTCTTACCATAAATTTACCAATTGAAGATTTGCCAGTGATCATTAGAATGAAAGATACCTCTTACCGTAAATTGAAATTACCCGCTGGTTTTCAGATGATTCGTGAGAATGTATTCGTTAGCTCAAGCTATTCCCCAGATGCAGAGAACATGTTAACTTTCAACATAGATCTTTCCATGGGGAGTGTCGTTTTTAACAATAACTAGTAGTGTCTCAGGTATTTCATTTACCTCCAAGCTTTTGAATATTCCGCTCGGCTAATTCAAACTCAGTCTTTCCAATCTTTTATTCAAATTAGTTTCGGCTTTTTAGCATCATATTGCAAAAGGCATTAACTTTTAATTCAACTAAAACAACAACTGTTTTGAACATACTAGAGGCGAATCACGTCACCAAGCGGTATGCTGAACACACTGCGTTAAATGATGTCAGCATTAGCATACCTAAGCAGTCTATTTTTGGGCTGTTGGGACCTAACGGAGCAGGAAAAACCACCCTTATCCGTATCATTAACCAAATCATCATGGCCGATGAAGGTGAAGTCTTCATCAACGGTGAACCATTAGAACCTAAGCACATAGGCGTAATTGGTTATCTGCCAGAGGAGCGTGGGCTTTATAAAAAGATGAAGGTTGGAGAGCAGCTCATGTATTTGGCACAACTCAAAGGCCTTTCAACTGGCGAAGCCAGAACAAGGATTAAGTTTTGGCTTGATAAGCTTGGTTTGACAGACTGGGGCGGAAAAAAAGTGGAAGACTTGTCCAAAGGTATGGCGCAGAAAATTCAATTCATTGCTACGGTAATGCACAAGCCTGATTTGCTCATCCTTGATGAACCCTTCTCAGGTTTCGACCCTGTAAATGCCAATTTGATCAAGGATGAAATTTTTGAACTTCGTGAAAAAGGGGCAACGGTCATTTTCTCTACCCACAGAATGGAGTCTGTTGAGCAACTTTGCGATGATATTGCGCTGATCAACAAAGCGCAGAAGATTCTTGATGGCCCTAAAGGTGAGATCAAAAACTCATATAAGCTTAATCAGTACGAAGTGTTCTTCAAAGGTAAGTTGACAGAAAGTGCAGCGATTCAAATTCTGAAAGAAGATGTTTCGGAGTTAGGGCTAAACAAAGCCACTATTCAGGCGAAAAATGGGCAGTCTCCAAATGAACTTTTACAGGAGCTTATTGCCAAAATTGAAGTCCACTCTTTTGTGGAAATCATCCCATCGATCAACGACATATTCATCAACATAGTGGAAGGAGCTAAATCATGAACAAGATTTTTTTAGTACTAAAAAGAGAGTATTTAACTCGTGTCAAAAAGAAGTCGTTTTTGCTTGCCACTCTACTGACGCCATTAATTCTTCCAGCAATTATTTTCACAGTTGCTTATTTCGCAACAAGAGATAAAGATTCAAGACATGAAGAAATTCTTGTACTGGATCAGAGCGGATATTTCGGTGAGGTTTTCAACGCCAATGGTTATGATTTCACGTACGTAACTGGTGATGTAGAAGCATTAAAGTCGAGCTTTAAAGATGATGGAGCCTTTGGTCTTTTGATCGTTCCTGAAGTTGATTTATCGGACCTCTCGGTAAGGAGGTTTGAAGGTTTTGAACTCTACTCTGAAACTAACCCGAGTGTTAGTGCCATAAGTAGAATTGAAGAGCTCATAGAAAGTCGCTTAGGTGATTTGAAGCTCCAGCGTTCAGGCCTCGATCAGAAGCTAATTAGCGATTTACAAGTAAACGCAAGCTTAAGCAGTTTTACTATTTCAGAAGACGGTCAGGCTAAAGAAAGCAACAGTAAGCTAAGTTTCGCCATAGGCTATGGTACAGGCTTCCTTATCTACATGTTTATTTTCGTTTATGGGTCTCAGATTATGCAGTCTGTGCTCGATGAAAAGACAAGTAGAATTGTGGAAGTGATTGTTTCTTCGGTTCGACCTTTCCAACTTATGATGGGTAAAGTGTTGGGCGTAGGGGCTGTTGGTTTTACTCAGCTTTTAATCTGGATTGTGCTCATCGCCACACTCTCTACCGTAGGAATTGGAATTTTAGCTGGTGGAGGAAATGAAGTAATGATGGAAGCTGCATCTCAACAACTACCAGAAGAGGCCCTTACCAAGCAGCAAGAAATGGCCGCTGATATTCAGGCTATGATAGCTTCGGTGCCAGTCACCAAAATTTTGGTATGTTTCCTTTTCTACTTCTTAGGCGCATACTTCTTGTATGGAGCTTTGTATGCAGCGGTTGGTTCTGCGGTAGATAGCTTACAAGATGCTCAGCAGTTTATGTTACCTATAATCATTCCTATTCTTGCTGCTATTATGTCCATGTTCTTTGTGCTAGAAGATCCTAACGGGGGGCTTGCGGTAACACTTTCATTGATACCCTTTACTTCGCCAATTATTATGATGGCGAGGCTACCTTTTGGAGTACCTGACTGGCAATTAGCCCTGTCTATGATTTTACTTATAGGTGGCTTCGTAGGTACTATTTATGTGGCAGGAAGAATCTACAGAATCGGAATTTTAATGTATGGTGTAAAAGTGAACTGGAAGATTATAAAGAAGTGGTTCACCATGAAGGTTTAGACTGAAGATAGATGTGCATTTAGGAAGCCGACTTTTGAAAGTTGGCTTTCTTCTTTTGAAATTGAGCCATTAAGTCTGAATTTTACTCCTTTATTTTCGGTTTCTTTGCCGCGGTAATTCGAGGAGCGAGATATTGCTTTATACTCGTCTTTCATAAAAAGCGAATGCAAGTGTTTCTATTGACTTAAGTTTCGTTTCATTGATGGTTCTCTGCTGCTTTAAACTTATGAGCATTGTTTTATTAAAAGTTTATTCCGTCTAAACTAAAAATTAGCAGCTTATCAAGATTTATGATAAACGAATCATTTTTAAATAACCTTTATATTTTAAAATATCAAAAAGTCTAAAGTGATTAATCTATTGAGTTTCACGAGTAATTATATGGCAAATTTAAGAACTGTCGTACTAATTTTATTTGCCACTATAGCGATTAACAATCAAGGATTCGCTCAATTAATAACTGGAAAGATAATTAATGAAGAGACGAGAGAGCCCGTTCCATACGCCAACATTAAGTTAATTGGGCCAGAATTTGAAAACAAGAGAGTGGGTGTTTCTGCTGATGAGTTAGGTCAGTTCACCATGGCAATTTCTAATTTTCCAATTACTATTGAGGTTACCTCAATAGGCTTTTTACCAAAGGAGGTGAGAATTTTGCGTCTTGAAAGAAACTTGGTTATAGAACTTGAGCCGGGTGATATTATGCTCGATGAATTGGTTTTTTCTGCCGAAAAAATTACTCAAGAGGAGCTCAGGTCTCCAATACAGATTGAAAAGTTAACAGTTAAAGAGTTGACCAATACAGCCTCTTTTAGTTTTTACGATGCCGTTGTGAACCTGAAAGGTGTAGACGTTGCAACACAAAGCATAATTATTAGTAACGTGAATACAAGAGGGTTCAACTCTAATACAAACCTCAGGTTTAGACAGTTTACTGATGGTATAGATGGACAGGCTCCAGGCCTCGGATTTTCCTTAGGTAATATTGTGGGCCCAAGTGGACTCGATGTGGAATCGGTAGAGTTAATTCCAGGCCCTACAACCTCTAAATACGGCTCGGGTGCATTCAATGGAGTGCTAGATATGAAAACAAGAAACCCCTTCGACTTTCGAGGGCTAAGTTTTCAGGTAAAAGGAGCTTCTTTGGGCACAGACCCATATGATGATAAATTCATAAGTTTAGGTACTGATTTTTTAGGTGAAGCCTCATTTAGATACGCTAATGCAATAAAAGATAAAGTTGGTTTTAAAGTTAATGGATCTGTAATCTCTGGAGTTGACTTTAGAGCTGTTAACTATGAAAATATCGGTCCAGGTGCCGCATTTGAAAACCTCCATAGCAGTAGTAATCAGGGTATTAATGTAGTAAACTATTACGGAGATGATAGGGCGGCTTTAATGGTTGTGCCCTCAAGTGTTAGACAAACAATGGATGGCATACCACAAGTGTCTTTGAGAGATACTGCTTTTTTTGCTACGCGAAGAGGATACAGAGAGGAAGATTTGGTGAATTATAATGCCCAAAACATTAAAATGAACGCAGCTCTTCATTTTAAATTAACCCCAGAAACAGAACTCGTACTGGCTTCTTTCTACGGGAAGGCATCTACTATGATTACTGGAGATGATCGTATTGCTCTCAGAGACTTTGAAATTCAACAACACAAAGTTGAGTTAACTAATGAAAAATTCAATATCAGGGGCTACACAACATTACAAGATGCTGGAGATACATACAATGTAGGAAGGTTAGCGGAAGTAATGATACAGACTGCTAAACCAGATGATGCTTGGTTCAGTCAATATCGGAATTTATATATAGGGGGCAGAGGTGGTTTCCAAACTGTGCGTAATGTTGCTGATTCTGGCTTCCCTGGTGGTAGTGGTTTTGAAAGTAGATTTGTGCCTGGAACTGAAAGGTTTGATTCTCTAAGAAGTGTGGTTATCAATTCTTTTGATCCTGAAAATGGAGCCAAAATTTTTGATCAATCAAGACTTTATCATTTAGAAGGAAGTGCAAAGCTGAATGTTTTAGAAGATTTCTTCGAAACTTTCGATGTTGGGTTAAGTGGAAGAATGTACGACCCTGAATCGAGAGGTACAATTTTTACAGACAGTATTGGCAATGACGTGACTAACTTTGAGTTTGGAGCATTTGCCGAGATGAGTCATAAAATCGATAACCTCACCGATGCAACAGCGTCAATCAGGGTTGACAAAAATGAAAATTTCAATATAATCTCTAGTCAGCGAATTTCTGCGGTAAGAGAGATTAAGGCCAATACTTTTTTAAGGGGTTCTCTTCAAAGAGGTCAAAGATTGCCAAACGTAAGGGAACAGTTTTTAAATCAGAACTTGGGTGATGTGACCCTTATTGGGGGCTTACCAGAAGTGGTTGATCAATACAACTTGCAGAACAACGCTTTTTCTGAAAGAGCTCTTGATCGTTACAATCAAGCCATTGGAGATGAGATTAATAGAGTTTTAGCCCAGCCTCGTGGTGAAGTGAATGTTGAAAACCTAAAGCTTCAATACTTAGGGATTTTGGAAGATGGAATAATTGGAACAGATAGGTTTAATGGCATCAAACCAGAGACCATAACAAGCGTTGAGTTTGGATTCAGAAGTTTGGTTGACTCTAAAAGGCTCTTTGAGGCAATTGTTTATGTGAACCATTACCAAGATTTTATCGGTGTAAGCAGGGTTATTAAGCCTAGAACTAGTCCCACAAGAGATTTACAGCTTGCTGCTGAACAAGCGAACAACCCGGGAACTAGTGAACAAATATTTATTTCAGATAACGCGTCTAAAGCTATTATTACTCAAGGGTTAGAGTTTGTTTATGATGTAACTAGTGATCAGGGGACCAATTTTGTAGTCAATACTACTTTTGCTAATATCGTTCAGAGTGCTGATGATGATTTGATTCCTGGATTCAATACGCCTGCATTCAAGCTTAACCTTACCTTAGGCCACGACAGAATAAGCAAGAACTTCGGAGGTAAGATTTCGTGGAGGTATCGTTCTTCTTACGAATGGGAAAGTAACTTTGTAGATGGTACTATACCCTTCTACAATACTTTTGATTTCCAATTTACTTACAAAATTCCTCAGATATTTGGAACATTAAGGTTTGGTGGAAACAATGTTTTGAATAATGCACAATTCAACGCATTCGGTGGTCCGGAAATTACAGCATTTTATTATTTATCCTTTGGCTTTGATCCGTTTTAAAAGGGAAGAACAATGACAACAAGAAAAATTACACAACAGATATTATTCGTGTCAGCTGTATTACTGACACTAGGTAATTGTAGTTATGAATTTCCTGAGCCTCCAGTTATTGAGTCTGGTTCATTAGAAAGTGCTGATATCAGCAATACCGTTTTTATTGGCGGAACACTCTTTAGTGGAGTGCACAATGGCGCGCTTACTACTGACTTCAGTCAATTTTCTATTCCACAAATCTATTTGAATAACATTAAAGGAAACTCTTTTGAAAGTTGGGAGTCCTTTTCTCCTTCTGTTGAAACCACCAATGGATTCAATATTTATGAGAATGTACTGTTGAGCGAAAACATAGGTCAATATGACCTTATTTTTCCCAATAAAGACACTACAGATTTCAAGAGAATCAATACTGAAGGTGAGGCATTCGCCTATTCAAATGTGGGTGGTTCAATTCAGAATTTTTCATTTCCAGAGGCTAACATCTCAGATATTACCTCGGCAAATTCTGATAACCCCTTTGTACAACAATTCAATCTTGGTGGGCAATCCGTTGTAGAGAGGGCTTTGGCCCAGAATCCGACATTCTTTGCTTTGAATTTGGGCTTTGAAGATATCCTTGCTTTTGCAATGAGTGGAGGGGAAGGTAACGGTAATGTTAATGATTTGGCGAATTTCAATAGAGGAGATTTATTGTCTGAATCACTATTCGAGGCCAAAGTAGATGAAGTTGTTGATGCTTTTTTACAGGTAAATCAGGATACCAAAGGAGCAATCTTTAACATTCCTTATTTGTTGAATTTTCCGTTTTTTATAGAATTAGGATTCGACCTTACACCTTTTGTGAACCAAACCCCACTATTGAATGATATTCGTAGTGAGGCTTCAATTTACAATCAGAGTCTGGAAAATTATTATCGTGTCAATCCAACTATTCCTTTTGATGATAGAAGGCCGCCTTTGGACTTTGCCGCTGATCGAGCGGGTAATTGGGGGATTTTGGTAATCGATGAAACTTTGGGAGAGGCTACTTATGCCAACGGCAGACCAATGCCAAAAGTGAGGCATATGCAAAGAGGAGAACTTGTCTTCTTACCGACAGAATCACTGATTAGAATTAATCAAGGACACTTCCCAAGTAATGCCTTAGGTGAAGATGAGTATTTGGATGCAGATGAAGTAGAATTAATTGCTGCTAGAATTTTGGCTTTTAATCAGATATTGTCGGATAAAGTGGCTCAATCTAATGGAAGATTAACCCTAATTGACACGAATAGTTATTTCGAAACACTTTACGATGGCCTAAATATTTTCTTGGGAAGAAAGCCCAATGGTATCGATATAGAAGGGGTGAATTTTTTCCCGGGGATTTCCAAATTCGGAATATTTTCTGCCGATGGTGTAAACCTTAATCCACGAGGTAATGCGCTTTTGACATCCGTAATGATTGAGTCGTTAATAGCGACATTCGGTGGGGATTTAAGAAATGTAGATCCAAATGCTTTCAGAGGTACTCCAATAACCCCATCTACAGACGACTGAATAAAATAGTCTCCTAAATTCTGAACTTTATAAGCTTAGGGAGTCAATTTCCGAGTGAGTCGATCGTTTTGATTATCATGTGAAGGTTCTTTGTGTATTAACACTTAGCTTTACTTTAGGAAATGCAAAACCCTTTCAAAGGCTCATTCAAGATAGACTTTTACACTAATCAATCTAAGATTAAGTGGTTTGTCCTATTTGTGGCCATTATTATAGGTTCTGCTTCAATTATTTATACCGATAACCTGGTTGCTAGACTTAAAAAAGGAGAGGAAGAAAAGATTGAACTTTGGGCCAAAGCCATTGAGTTTTCGGGTTCAGCAGAAGTTGATGAGTCTGCCCTAACGTTCATTTCATCCAATATCATTACACCAGACAATACCCTTCCTGTTATTCTAGTTGATTCAGCTACTCAACAAATTTTGCTTTCCAGAAATGTTGTGGATTCTATGTCTTCAGTCTCAGAGCGTGAAATTCAACTGGAGAGCGTACTCAATAAAATGAAGAAGGAGAACAGTCCGTTTCCTATTATCGTAAGAAATGGAATAAATGGCTCAGTCACCGATATTCAGTATGTCTACTTCAGAAACTCCTATATACTTCGTCAGTTAAGAGCCTACCCATACATACAGTTGAGTGTCATAGGTTTTTTCGGATTCATTGCATATCTGGCTTTTTCTTACTCTAGAAGGGCAGAGCAAAACAGAGTTTGGGTGGGAATGGCCAAAGAAACTGCCCATCAGTTGGGTACCCCGCTTTCATCTTTAATGGCTTGGTTAGAATACATTAGGTCAATGCCCGAGATGCAGGGGAGGGAAGATGTGATAGAGGAACTGGATAAAGATGTGGAGCGCTTAGAACGAATCACTGCTAGATTTTCTAATATTGGTTCATTGCCTATCTTAAAAAATGAGCCTGTTTTTGAAGTGGTGAGTGATTGCCTCAACTATTTAAGGCCCCGACTTTCCTCCAAAGTAAATATGACTGTGGAAGGAGGCGATAGCCAATTGACAGCTAAACTCAACAAGCCTCTTTTTGATTGGGTCATCGAAAATATTGTGAAGAATGGAGTAGATGCCATGAGTGGTATTGGCAACATTAAAGTAAATATTGGTCAGGAGTCTTCCGATGAAATTTTCATTGATATTTCTGATGACGGAAAAGGTATTCCAAAAGGGAAGGCAAACGATGTTTTTAAACCGGGCTTTACCACAAAGAAAAGAGGTTGGGGTTTAGGCCTTACATTGACTAAAAGAATCATTGAGAACTATCACGAAGGAAAAATCTTTGTAAAGACTTCTCAGGCAGACACCGGCACCACGTTTCGTATCATATTAAAACCTTGATTTGGTGGCAAATAATGCCTCCTATTTTATCAATATCCTTTTGGTTTAATTGTTAATCCGCTTACCTTTGCCCCCAGAAAAAATAACCCCGTTTTTCCTTTCTTTAAAGAGTAACAGATGGCAAATATTGGAAAGATCACATCGGTAATTGGTCCTGTAGTAGACGTAAGTTTTGCAGCTGACGGTGCTAAATTACCTAACATCCTTGATGCATTAGAAGTAACAAAAGACAACGGCCAAGTGGTTGTGTTAGAAACCCAGCAACACCTTGGTGAAGACAGAGTGAGAACCATTGCGATGGACTCTTCTGAAGGTTTAACCAGAGGAATGGACGTAGTAGACACAGGTACTGCTATTTCTATGCCGATTGGCGAAGACATTAAAGGTAGACTGTTCAACGTAGTAGGAGAGGCTATTGATGGTATCGACCAGCCCAAAGGAGATAAAAGACTTCCTATCCACAGATCAGCTCCAAAATTTGAAGACCTTTCTACTTCTACCGAAGTACTCTTCACGGGGATCAAAGTAATTGACCTGATTGAGCCATATGCAAAAGGTGGTAAAATTGGATTGTTCGGAGGTGCCGGTGTAGGTAAAACTGTATTGATTCAAGAGTTGATCAACAACATTGCAAAAGGCCATGGTGGTCTTTCAGTATTTGCTGGTGTTGGTGAAAGAACAAGAGAAGGAAACGACTTACTTCGCGAGATGATTGAGTCTGGCATCGTTAATTACGGTGACGACTTTATGCACTCTATGGAAGAAGGCGGATGGGATCTTACTAAAGTAGACAAAGATAAATTGGCTGAATCAAAAGCCACTTTCGTATTCGGTCAAATGAACGAGCCTCCAGGTGCAAGAGCAAGAGTTGCTCTTTCTGGACTTACCATTGCTGAGTATTTCCGTGATGGTGATGGCGAAGGTCAAGGA
>CAYGKL010000088.1:0-12983 GCA_964350505.1 uncultured Roseivirgaceae bacterium
TGCCCAATTCCCGAAGATCCACCAGTGATGATGACTACTTTATCTTTCATAGTTTGTTATTCACCAAAAGCATGTTTGAAATAAACCTCTAGAGCGTCCAAATCCTGTTTATTCATTGGGGTATCTAGAATATCACTTACAACCTGAGGTAAGGTGTTGAATAAATCCACCAAAGCTTTCTCTGATCCTGTCACCAACTGATAAAAACTTACTCCATCTATTTGACGAATCCGCTCATTCAAATTTTCCTTGGCTCCTTTTTCTCGGTTTGAAGGTGTAAATGTAACGTCTTTTCTTTCAGGATTTTTAGGTATAACAGTTACATAGTATGCCGTATACCCGAAGTAAATACTGGATTTGGGACTAACTAATGAATCCAGAGACCTATAGAGATTTGCTAATTGGCCTCCTGAAAGTGTATTATACTTATTCTTTACCTCTGCAATTACTTTCGATTCATCGTTAACCAGATCGATCACACTTCCAACTCCTTTGTTATGCCAACCTTCTACAGATCCTAGAATATTTTGGTGAAAATCCCCCACATGATTTTGAAGTGTTTTTTGAGCTTGTCTAGAGATTTCACTTTGCTGCCATGCCTCATGATTCATGTCGAACCCCGAAATCTGAAAGAATGCCGAAAATGGATCTATTACATTCTTATTAAATTTTTTGATCGATTCTGAATTAGCAAGTTTTGCTTTTTCGATAAGGTGCTTAACACAACGGGTTAAGGCTTCATCTGAAATCCAGTCCAAATAGGCCATGTATAAGTTTTGACTAAAGATAACTATTCAAAACTACCTTTCAATTACTCAATTGGCAAAGCCATTTGATTATAATCAAGTATCCGCTGATCCAATTGATATTCCGAATATACTTCATTGAGGAATGTAACTATAGAGTAGCCTAACTCTCTAGCAAGGTTGACTGGAACCGCATTTCCTATTTGTTTGTACTGATGTGTAACTGGTCCAGCAAACTCCCAATCGTCTGGGAATGTCTGAATTCTAGCATATTCTCTAACAGTAAAAGGACGGGTTTCATCTGGATGGCAACGTTCAGTTTGCTTTTGAGCTGGGCTGCAAGTAAGTGTAAGACTAGGTTCGTCCCAGCTTATTCTTCTCGCCATTCCTGTTTTCCCCCCACCTAAGTAAAAACTCTTTTGCATGTACTCTTTTTGAATGTCTAAAGGCAAATCTCTCCAGTATCCACCAGGTGGTACTAAATCTAGTATTTCCTTTTTTCTCTGTGGATATGAAGTGCCTTGCGATGGTTCAACATCCTTATCGAATAACTCTCCTTTCTTTAGGGCATCGGCCAAATTATAAATCTTCTTATAGGGCTTTGGAAAAGAGAAATCTACTTTAATGTCTTTACGAATTCCAATCAAAATGAGCCTTTCACGTTTTTGAGGAACCTTGTAGAAAATGGCCTTTAATATCTTAGGATCGAGTGGTCTATAACCTATCTCATCCAAGATAGAAATCATTCCTTCCAAGGTTCTGCCCTCATCATGATTAAGTAGCCCCCTAACATTCTCGCCTACACAGAGTAAAGGCTGAGTTTCTTGCACAACTCTGGCGAACTCATAGAAAAGGGTTCCTCTTGCATCATTAAGCCCTAGTTTTTTACCAGCATAACTAAATGCTTGACAAGGGAAACCACCAGTAACCACATCAACTTTGTTTTTATACTCTGAGAAGCTCACGTTACGAACATCTTCTTCAATAACACGCCACGTAGGCCTATTTCTTCTTAAGGTTTCAGATGCCCAATGATCTATTTCATTCAATCCAACACAGTTAAGTCCAGCTTTCTCAAGACCGATGGCCAAGCCACCAGCTCCCGCAAAAAGCTCCAATACCGAATAATTTTTATCTGGGCTGATCTCATTATCTTTTTGAGCAGGATTAAATAGGAAACTAAGTTCATCGAAGATTTTAAGCTGCTCCTTTTTATAGACTCTGTAATTACTCATAGGCTCACGAACTGCGGTGAGTTTCCCGCTTCTATCCCAATTTCTCAGCGTTTCTTTAGTTTTACCTAATAGATCAGCGACTTCCGATAGCGAATAATATTCTTTCATAACCAAATACCAAAACCTTATAAATGGTTACAAATATAAGGTTTGAAATGGGAAGTTAAATAGAAAAAGAATTTATTTCTTCTTGGCTAAACTTATGACCTGAATATGATAAAAAAGCAAAAAGTCAAAAGATATCATTACAACTCCGCAACATTAACCTTCGTGCAGTTATCGAATTAATACATAAATAGGAACACTAAAAGTATTTTGGTGTTCCAAACACGAATGCTGCTAGTATTTGAATAGAGGCAAACGGTTCTTCAATTGAAACTGATTCTAATCAGTATCTTTAAGCCTCAGCCGCCTTATACTTATTGTAGTTATCTATCGCTACAAAGTAATCTGGGTCTTCCAGCACATTCACATCGCAGATTTCTTCAGCTTTTTGAATGAGTCTTAGACAATCTTGGCTCAGATGGCGCAAGTGGATGGTTTTTCCCTCTTTTTGGTAACGCTCTGCCAGTTTATTGATGGCTTCAATAGCAGACTGATCGACTATTCTTGACTCTTTAAAATCGATGATGACTTCATCTGGATCATCTTTCAAATCGAACTTAGAGTTGAAAAGTGAGATAGAACCAAAGAATAATGGCCCATAAATTTCATAGTGCTTGATACCTCTTTCATCGATCGTTTTTCTAGCACGAATTCGCAAAGCATTTTCCCAAGCAAAAACCAAAGCAGATATAATTACGCCAGCAAAAACAGCAATTGCTAAGTCGAAAATCACGGTTAAGCCCGTCACCAAAACGATGACGATCACATCTGACTTAGGCACTTTATTGAGCACTTTAAAAGTACTCCAAGCAAAGGTTCCAATCACTACCATAAACATTACACCTACCAATGCTGCAATAGGTATCATCTCAATATATTCCGAAGCAAAAAGTATAAATGCCAGCAAGGCCAAGGCCGCAACTATACCGCTCAATCGACCACGCCCACCGGATTTTATGTTGATAATGCTCTGACCAATCATAGCACAACCACCCATTCCACCAAAGAAACCATTGGTAAGATTCGCCATGCCTTGAGCGATACATTCGCGGTTACCGCTCCCTCGTGTTTCAGTTAATTCATCCAATAAGTTCAAGGTCATTAAAGACTCGATCAACCCAATGGCTGCCAGAATTATGGCATAAGGCAAAATGAATTGAAGCGTCTCTAAATTGAAAGCTATAAGAGGTACATTAAAAGATGGCAAACCTGCCTTAATACCATCACCTCCACCCGCTTGAATAAAACTTTTAACAGTAGCAGTTTCAATTCCTCCAAAAATTACAATCCCGGATACAACTAAAATGGCAATCAGTGCGGCTGGAATACCTTTGTTCAACCTTGGTAGGAATACCATAATGGCCATGGTAAGCAACACTAAGCCCAACATAATGAGGAGCGCAGATCCTGTCAGCCATTCTCCACCTGACTTAAACATTCCTAACTGAGACATAAAAATTACGATAGCCAATCCATTTACAAAGCCCATCATTACTGGGTGCGGTACCATACGGATGAACTTACCGAGCTTCAGAAAGCCAGCAGACATTTGAATAATCCCTGTGAGAATGAGCGTTGCAAACAAAAACTGAAGGCCTTGACCTTCACCCATTAGCTCACCCTCGGCAACAAGACTCACCATAACTACAGCCAATGCACCCGTAGCTCCAGAAATCATCCCTGGTCTACCACCAAATATGGCAGTGATCAAACCCATCATAAAAGCTCCGTAAAGACCTACAATCGGTGAAATCCCTGCTACAAAGGCAAATGCAACCGCCTCAGGTACAAGGGCTAATGCAACGGTTAAGCCGGAAAAAATATCGCTCTTCGCACTTACTCTATTCTTGTCGATAATGGAAAAAGCTTCTGTGAATTTCATCGCCTACTATTTAAGCGGGCAAAGGTAGAACTTTCAATGCGAACCACCCGAACTGCTTTAAAGAGTTTATGAAAACGATTCACCCACTTATCTCTATTAAGAATTTTGCTTTTACTTACCTTTGCGCCATGGCAAAATACAGGGGTAAGAAAAAGATACTAAAGCAGGTTTTGGTAGAAGGAATTGCGGCTGAGGGTAAATGCATTGCTCGCGTTGATGAGCAGGTAGTCTTTATCGATAAAGTTGCTCCCGGAGATGTGGTTGATGTACTCATCACTAAGAAAAAACCGAACTTTATGGAAGGCACTCCAGTGCATTTCCACTCTTATTCTAAGGACAGAGTTGAGCCTTTTTGCGAGCACTTTGGTACTTGCGGTGGCTGCAAATGGCAGCATATTCCTTATGACATTCAACTCAAGTACAAACACCAGCAGGTAGTAGATAATTTACAACGAATTGCTAAAGTTGAACTCCCAGAAATCAGCCCGATTTTAGGCTCTGAAAAGGTTAAGTATTACCGCAATAAGCTAGAATATACCTTCTCGAATTGGCGATGGTTGACAAAAGAAGAGATTGAAAATAGCGATGAGATTGACCGCAGAGGACTTGGTTTTCATGTACCAGGAAGCTTCGATAAGGTCTTGGATATTGATAATTGCTACCATCAACCAGACCCATCCAATGCTATTCGAAATGCAGTCAAAGACTTTTGCAGAAAGCATGATTTTCCTCATTTCGACTTAAAGAAGCAGACAGGTTCATTACGGAATTTGATTATTCGGAATTCTGTACTCAATGAATGGATGGTTATTGTTCAGTTTGCCTTAGATGAGCATAGAAACAAAGATTTGTTGGAGTTCATCAAGACTTCCTTCCCTCAAGTCACTTCACTTCAATACGTCATCAATAATAAGCCCAACGAAACCTTCAATGACCTTGAAGTAATTGTCTACTCAGGTAAAGACCATATCACTGAAGAAATGGAAGGTATTCAATTCAAAATAGGTCCAAAATCCTTCTACCAAACCAATGCCAGCCAAGCTTACGAACTCTACAAAATAGCCAGAGCTTTTGCCGAATTAAAAGGCGATGAGGTAGTATATGATCTTTATACGGGTACAGGAACAATCGCCAATTTCGTGGCGAAATCTGCCAAAAAAGTAATTGGACTGGAATATGTCGAGGCAGCCATTGAGGATGCTAAAATCAATTCAGAGATTAACGGAATTACCAATACAGAATTCTACGCAGGTGACATGAAAGACTTGTTGAACGATGAATTCATGGCGGCCCACGAAACTCCAGACCTGATTATTACAGATCCCCCAAGAGCCGGAATGCATCAGGATGTTATTAACATGCTCCTGAAAATTGGCGCAAAGAAAATCGTCTATGTGAGTTGTAATCCGGCTACCCAAGCCAGAGATATTGCCCTGCTCGATGCTAAATACAAAGTGACTAAAGTTCAGCCTGTAGATATGTTCCCTCAAACACATCATGTGGAGAATGTGGCATTATTGGAGTTGAGAGTTTGAATTTTATCGAACTCTGACCAACTTGATCTTGTTGAATGAACAAACAAGATAATATGAACCAACTTACTTTTAGAAACGGAGATAAAATCGATGCCATCGGACTTGGTACCTGGAAATCTGAACCGGGAGAAGTCTATAATGCTATTCGAGAAGCTATAAAAATTGGCTATCGACACATTGATTGCGCATGGATTTATAAAAACGAAGATGAAATTGGAAAAGCCTTTAACGATGCTTTCGATGCCGGTGATGTAAAGCGTGAAGATCTCTTTATTACTTCTAAGCTTTGGAACACTTTTCACGATCCAAATGATGTCGAGGAGAATATTCAACAAACTCTAAAAGACCTTCAATTAGACTATTTGGACTTGTATTTAATGCATTGGCCTGTAGCTGTGAAGAAAGGTGTTGGCTTCCCAGAATCGGGCGATGATTTTATTGGTCTTGATAAACTTCCACTTATTGATACCTGGAAGGCTATGGAGAAGCTACTCAAAAAAGGATTAACCAAGCATATTGGTGTTTCCAACTTCAATATCCCTAAAATTCAAGGATTAATTGATGCTGGTGGAATGGTTCCAGAAATGAATCAAGTAGAATCTCATCCATTGCTTGCCCAGCAGGAGTTACTTGAGTTTTGTAAGAAAAACCAAATTCTCTACACGGCTTATTCACCTTTAGGCTCTAGAGACCGAGCCGAAGGCATGAAAGCTGAAGATGAGCCAGACATGTTTGAAATTCCTAGATTGAAAGCGATTGCTGAAAATCACGGAGTGCATCCTGCTCAAATACTCATCAAATGGGCTGAGGCTCGAGGTACAATAGTGATTCCAAAATCTGTAAATCCACAACGCCTTAAAGCGAATCTAGCTTCTGCTGAGATTCCACTTTCTGATTTTGAAATGATGGAAATCAACAAACTAGATATGGGATATCGCTATGTAAATGGCAAATTCTGGGAAAGAGAGGGAGGTCCATATACCGCAGAAGCTCTGTGGAACGACTGATCCACTTTAAGCAATAAAAAAACCCTGATCTCGAAGCATCGGGATCAGGGCTTTAATCAAAAAATTATAATTCTTTTATTATATTCTCTTGACATTCACGGCATTAACGCCTCTTTTGCCGTCTTCAAGATCGAAAGAAACTTTGTCGTCCTTGTCGATATCGTCCACTGTTCCTGACACGTGAACGAAGACATCTTTTCCATTTTCGTCATCAACGATAAAGCCAAAACCTTTGTCTTCGTTGAAGAATTTTACGGTACCTGTTTTCATTGTAATTTGTAATAATAAATTTTAAATAATGATTCAAATCTAGTAATTAGTTTGAAACTCTCTATAAATCACGTATGAAAAGACTGTTAATTGTTCGTCATGCCAAATCTAGTTGGGAATTTTCGCAACTCTCTGATTTTGAGAGACCACTCAATTCTCGGGGTGAAAAAGATGTTCCCGATATGGCTGAACGCGTCAATCAACATAGCTTTAATCCTCAGCTTCTGATCTCATCTCCTGCGAATAGAGCCATTGCTACGGCTAAAGGTTTTGCCAAAGCATTAGGTATTCCAGATGCAGATATCATCCAAGATGAGAACCATTACCATGCCTCTAGCGAAAGGCTCAGGTCAATCATCAAGAAGTTTGATAATGAGTTTGACCGCATTATGATTTTCGGACATAACCCAGGATTAACCTACCTCATTAATGAACTATCAGGCTTTCGACTCGACAACCTGCCCACTTGCGGTGTATGCGGTATTGAGTTCAAAGTCGATTCGTGGGCCGATGTAAAAAAAGGAATCGGAAGGAAGTTTTTTTATGATTTTCCGAAATCAAATCAGTTTTGATATTAAATTAGTCGTGAAATGAATGCACCAAAAATCAAATTTTCCGAAACACTCCCATCCTTTCTAATTCTGGTACCCATGTTAGGGTTCGTGATTTATAAATTAGTATTCGAGTTTAATGAACTGGAAAAATGGCGAATACTTTGCCTAAGTGTAGGTGGAACACTGATATTTTCAATGCTCCTTACCTACCTTGTTTTCTTAGTATACTTTAAAAGAAGACAGTTAAACACTAGAGAATAAACTCGCTCAAGTCTTTATTCTTCACCAAGCCATCTAGTCTTTCAAGCACCATTTCTTTCGTAACCATTACTTTGGCATTCGGAGGAATTTGCTCAGGAATATCGAACAGAATATCATTCAACAACCTACTCATAACAGTATGCAGTCTTCTGGCACCAATGTTTTCCACTTCTTCATTAATGTAGAATGCAATTCGAGCAATCTCATGTAAAGACTCATCTGTATACTCCAACGATACATCTTCAGCAGCAATCAGTGCTTCATATTGCTTGGTTAAAGCGTTTTTAGGCTCTTTCAGAATCTGATAGAAGTCGGCTTGAGTAAGGCTATTGAGTTCTACTCTAATTGGGAATCTACCCTGTAATTCAGGAATAAGGTCAGATGGTTTAGCCACATGAAAAGCTCCAGCAGCTATGAACAAAATATGGTCTGTATTAATGACTCCATATTTAGTATTTACAGCACTACCTTCGACTATAGGAAGCAAATCTCGTTGCACACCTTCTCTGCTCACATCCGGGCCGCCTCCGCCTTTTTTAGAACCACCAGCAATTTTATCTACCTCATCAATAAAGATGATTCCTGTGTTTTCTGCCTTGCGAATTGCCTCTTCTTTCACCTCGTCCATATCGATGAGTTTGGCACTTTCTTCTTCTAACAAAAGTCTCTTAGCCTCAGCAATAGTCACTTTTTTCTTTTTGTTTCGCTTCGGCATCATGTTCTGAAGCATATCCTGAAGGTTGATCATAGAAGCCTCATCTATGCCTCCGCCAATCATGCCTAGTCCACCACCTTGAGCAGCCTGAACTGACACCTCAATTTTGCGGTCATCAATTTCTCCTGAGCGTATCTTCTCTCTAAAGCGGTCTCTAGTTCTTTCATTGAGTTCTGAATCGCTCATTTGGGCAACATCTTCTTCACCATTTTGCTGGGGCACCACATTCTTACTATTCCTTACTGGTGGAATTAAGGCATCCAGAATAATATCTTCAACGGCTTGTTCTGCCTTCCCTTTTACTTCTTCTTTTTTAGAAAGCTTCACCAAATTGACAGATTGCTCCACTAAATCGCGCACCATACTCTCAACATCTCGGCCTACATAACCGACTTCCGTAAATTTTGAGGCTTCAACCTTAGTGAAAGGTGCATCGGCAATCTTAGCCAAGCGTCTGGCTATTTCAGTTTTACCTACGCCAGTGGCACCAATCATCAATATATTGTTTGGTACAATTTCTCGCTGCATGTCGCTCTTCACATGCATTCTCCTCCACCTATTCCTTAAGGCAATGGCCACATTTTTCTTTGCCTCGTTTTGGCCAATTATATATTTATCAAGCTCGGCCACAATTTGGCGAGGGGTCAATAAGTTCTGATCAATCATTTGTTTTCTTTTTAATAAGTCCGTTCAGATCAATATTCATCTGAAGCGTGTTGCTACCACCGGCAGCATGATAAAGTGCCCTGCTAAAGGCAAATTCAAATCTTTTGGTTTGAAACATAAAGCCAAAAGAGAAACCACCTCCACCATTGGCCCCGTTTTGATTCTTAAGTTCCTGTCGAATCAAATGGTTATACCCAAATCTCACTTGAAAGTTGGGTGATAAGAGTAATTCTGCCCCAAAAACTAACCGCCTAAGGAGTTCCTCTGAAAAACCAGGCTCTTCATTTGTTCCCAGTAAAGCATTAGTAGAAGGCTCATAGTAAACCACATCGGATCTGTTCAGGTTTCTCGCTGCAACTGAAAATCTAAAAGGCATAAACTCTGGTTTGTAAGAAACGCCTAACTGCACATCTAGTGGCAATTGGCTATTATTTCCATCTATATAGTCTGAGGTTAAAAAGCCAAGGTTCCTCACCAAAAGACCTAAGGTTAAATCTTTCTCAGGATGTTTGAAGGTTCCTCCTAAATCGAATAAAACAGCACTGGCTTGAAAAGAAGCCAAATCAGAAGCTGCAATCTTTAAGTTTCCACCCACTGAAAAGGGACCGAACTGATGAGAATTACCTACCGAAAAAACATATTCATGCACCTTGAATGCACCATTCAGAAATCCATTCTCATCGAAACTCTGAATATCTCCATAATGAAGGTAGCCGACATTCACAGACCAAGTTCCATACTTATCGAAGTCTCGGAAGTAACTCACCGATGTATTAGAAATATCTGCGAAGTAGCCGAGCCTGGAAATGACTAGCCTATTGTCCATCTCAGTATTGATGAAAGCAGGATTATAAATTGCCTGTGCAGGATCTTGCAGACCAGAGGTTAGATTTACTCCACCTAAGGCAGCCAACCTAGCATTACCCGGAAGGTTAAGAAACTCAAACGCTCTGCTACCACCAAGCTGTGCTTTGGCCCATTGTGTAGACAAAAGCATAATAAAGCTTAGAAGCCAAATGCGTTTTTTCATAGATAATGCTTAATGCAAAATACGCCTTTCTTAGTCTTCTAATACAAATTCGATTGGGCGAACTACTTTTTGATCGAGCAAAGCAATCTTCAGCACCTCCTCGGCTTTTTCAACGAAATGAAATTTTAGGCCTTTGATGTATTGATCTCCAATCTCCTTGATATCCTTTTCATTTCGCTCAGAAAGAATTATTTCCTTAATACCCGCTCTTTTTGCTGCTAGAATTTTCTCTTTGATTCCACCAACTGGCAACACAGTACCTTTCAGGGTAATTTCACCCGTCATGGCCAATTTGTTCCTTACTTTTCTTTGAGTGAAAAGTGAAGCTAATGCGGTTAGCATGGTAATTCCTGCACTTGGACCATCTTTTGGAACAGCACCAGCTGGTACATGCACGTGCAAATCGTACTTATCAAAAACCCGATAATCTATGCCTAAATCCTCAGCATTGGACTTAAGGTATGTGATGGCTGCCATGGCCGATTCTTTCATTACATCTCCCAATTGACCAGAAAGTGTAAGCTTACCCTTCCCTCTACTTAAACTCGACTCTATGAATAGAATTTCTCCACCTACAGATGTCCAAGCGAGACCAGTGACTACTCCAGCGGTTCTGTTATCTTGATAAATCTCTTTATCGAAACGCTTTCCACCGAGCACCTTCTCAACGAATTCCTCAGTGGCTTTTTGAGGATATTCCTCTTCCATAGCAATGGATTTTGCAACTGATCGAATAACCGATCCGATTACACGCTCTAGGCTTCTAACACCGCTCTCACGGGTATAACCTTCAATGATAAACTGAATGGTTTTTCTATCGAAAGCAAAATCTTTTGCCTTTAAGCCATGTTCAGATTTCTGTTTTGGAATAAGGTGTCTTTTGGCTATTTCCATTTTCTCCTCAATGGTATAGCCCGTCACCTCAATAATCTCCATTCTATCTCTCAACGCAGGCTGAATCGTATCCAAAGAGTTAGCCGTAGCAATAAAAAGCACTTTAGATAAGTCGTATTCAACCTCTAGATAATTGTCCGTAAACTCACTGTTCTGCTCAGGATCAAGCACTTCTAATAAGGCAGATGAAGGATCTCCTCTAAAATTAGAATTGACCTTGTCAATCTCATCCAATACAAAAACTGGATTTGAGTATTTCGACTTCTTGATGTTCTGAATCACTTTACCAGGCATAGCACCTACATAGGTTTTTCTATGTCCACGAATCTCGGCTTCATCGTGCACCCCACCTAATGACATCCTGACATATTGTCTACCCAAAGCTTTAGCAATAGAGCGACCCAGTGAGGTTTTACCGACACCTGGAGGGCCATACAAACAAAGAATTGGACCCTTTAAGTCGTTCTTTAATTTAAGCACAGCTAAGTACTCAAGAATCCTGTCCTTTACCTTTTCAAGTCCAAAATGATCGTTGTCTAAAACCTTCTTAGCCTTTTTCAGATCGAGATCATCTACTGAATATTCCTCCCAAGGGAGGTCAATCATAGTTTCAGCATAATTCATGGCAATCGGATATTCCGCTGCCATAGGGTTCATTCGAAGAATTTTATCGAGCTCTTTGTTGAAATGCTGACCTATTTTCTCTGGCCACTTCTTTTTTGATCCTTTGTCTCTAAGTACTTGAACTTCTTGCTCAGGGCCACCCTCTCCCAATTCGTCTTGCAATACTTTCATTTGCTGACGCAGGAAATAATCGCGCTGCTGCTGATCTATATCTGAATGAACTTTGCTCTGAATTTCGCTTTTCAATTCAAGCATTTGCATTTCTTTCATTAAGTATTGCAATAGCTTGGTAGCTCGCTCAATGCCATCATTAATTTCTAAAAGAACCTGCTTTTCTCTTGCCTCAGCATTGATATTGGAAGAAAGGAAATGTATTAAGAAGCTAGCTTTATCTATGTTCTCAAGCGCAACCTGAGCTTCTTTTGGAATCTCAGGATTAAGTGCCATAATTCTATTGGCCGTATCTCTAACAGACTGAATAATAGCCTTTACTTCCTTCGACTGTCGCTTCGGGAAAGTCTCCTTTAGATACTCCACTTTGGCTTTGAGCACAGGAGCTTCTTGAACAAATTCTTGTACTTGAAATCGCTGCTTTCCTTGCACAATAATGGTAGTGTTACCATCAGGTAAGACCAACATTTTCACGATTTTAGCTACTGTTCCAACCTTAAAAAGGTCGGCACCTTTTGGGTCTTCAATTTTAGGGTTTTCTTGGGTGAGCACTCCAATGGTCTTATTCCCTTTATAGGCCTGCTTAACAACGCGGATCGATTTCTGCCGACCAACAGTGATCGGTATCAATACCCCAGGGAATAAAACAGTATTTCTTACAGCTAAAATCGGGAGTTCATCTGGAAGCGCGTCTGCCTCAATCGCATCATCCTCCTCAGGAGCAATCATCTGAATGAATTCCCCCTCCTCATCACTCATTTCAGCAGTAAGAATTGAACCTATAATTTGTTTATCTATTTTCATAAGCAGGTGCCAACATGACACATTATGTCACAGTTTTCTAAAGCACATTAGAATTGCAAGCGTTATGCCAAAGCAGCTTTTGGCAGTAATCAGCTTTTTGCTACTATCAAAAAGCTGTGTAACTTACCTTATAATAAATTCACCTCTACTCAACTAAGGTTAAGCAATGCTCAAACGAGGCCTACTTCTTACGCTCGTTTTGCACTGCTGTTGGTTCTCGACAGCTTATGGACAACTATTCAACAAAAAGAAAAAACAAAAGACTGAAAAACTGGAGCTAAGCTCTGATTCTGTTTCCATTGAAATTACTAACCTTGTCTTCAAAAACATCAACAACGATCCTGTTTATGTTGACAAAAAGCTTCAAAAGAAAATAGAGGAACTCGACCAAGCCGAAGAATGGGAAAAACTCTACCCTTTACTCAATGAATATGTGTCGAACTTCGGGACTCAGAATTTTGCTCATCAAACTTACTACATCTGG
>CAYGKL010000088.1:13083-14757 GCA_964350505.1 uncultured Roseivirgaceae bacterium
TGGTAAATTCAGACAATGAGGATTACGCGCCAATGGTTTCCAAAAACGATTCGCTTCTCATATTTACTTCCAAGCGAAATTCGGTCAACACAGGCATCAACAAATACATCAATGAAGACATATTCATCACCAAACTAGAAGGAGGGAACTGGGGCAAAGCCAGTATGTTTGAGCGAGTAAATTCAAAATATAATGAAGGTTCAGGTTATTTGACTAGAGATGGAAAATCACTTTTCTTCTCACGTTGTGAATCACCTGATGGCTTTGGAAATTGCGATTTGTACTATTCAAAATACCAAGGAGACAGCCTTTGGACCGAACCCGAAAACTTAGGAGAAACAGTCAACTCTGATGGTTGGGATTCTCACCCTACACTCAGTGTTTCTGAAGATACACTTTACTTCTCTTCAGACCGAAGAGGAGGCTTTGGACTAGCAGACCTTTATTATTCTGTAAAAGACGCTAAAGGAAAGTGGGGCAAAGCCAAAAACCTTGGCCCGGTTATCAATACGAGATTGAACGAAGTAAGTCCTTTCTTCCATCCAGAATATAACGTGCTCTACTTTAGCTCTAATGGCCATTTGCTCAACTTTGGAGATTACGATATCTACAAGAGCAATAACATGGGTGGCGGCTGGTCGGAACCCATTAATATTGGGCCATTAGTTAATGGGAAAGGAACGGAATTCTACTTTTCAATAGATCAGGCCTCTAATTATATCTACTATGCAAGGTCTGAGGAGGAGAGCATGAAGAACCTGGACCTATATTCTTTCCCTCTTCCAATGGAAGGTCAACCACTAGCGACTACACGCTTCTCTGGAAAAATCCAGACGCTTACAGGCAAAATCCCGCAGAATGCTGTGGTGTCCATCATTGATTTGGATGAAGGAATTGAGGTGGCCCCTAAATATGCACGAGACGATGGAACCTTTGAGTTCGACCTGATTAACAACAGAAATTACTTACTGATTGTGCAAGGCGATGATATTTTCAGGCTAGAAAAGCTTTTCTTCCTCGATGGCGATATGGAATATGAAGGAGTTGTAGAGCGAGTGGCCAGTACCATTGAGTTCGCTTCTTTGGAGTTTACCAATGGGAGTGCGGAAATATTACCCAATATGCATGCTGACCTTCAGAAGGTGATTGACTTTCTTATCGACCACCCCTCTTTCAAATTGAATATCTCAGGCCATACTGACTCCAGTGGCAACCCAGTACTGAACCTGAAACTATCCCAGCAACGCGCAGATGCCATTAAACGCTATGTAGTGAATAAAGGTAATATTGAGGATAGCAGAATTTTTGCTATTGGCTATGGTAGCGAGAAACCTATTATTAAGGAAGAGAAAACAGATGAGGACAAAAAACTAAATAGGCGAGTCGAGTTTGAAATTTACCGCGACCCGCCTAAAGAGCAGTTGAGTTCTAGAGGAAATTAAATTCCGAAGAGCTTCAAGATGTCATTGCCAAATACGAAGACCATCAAGCCAAGAAGTATCACCATGCCCACTTTTTGAGCTCCTTCTAGGAACTTATCTGAAGGGGCCGAACCTGAAACCATTTCATAAAGTAAGAAAACCACATGTCCACCATCTAAAGCGGGAATAGGTAGAAGATTCATAAAAGCTAAGATCATTGAAATAAAACCTGTGGTATACCAAAACTGATTCC
>CAYGKL010000089.1:0-14618 GCA_964350505.1 uncultured Roseivirgaceae bacterium
TGGCGAACCATTCTTATTGCTCAATATTTTTGAAAGGAAGTTTTCAATCCTTGGTGCTGTTTTTTGGCCTCAAGATTTTTTCATTTTGGCATTAATGGCCATTAGCTTCTTTGTGTTTATCATACTTTTTACCGTGGTTTTTGGCCGTGTTTGGTGTGGATGGGCTTGTCCACAAACACTCTTCATGGAAATGGTTTTTCGTAAAATAGAGTATTTGATTGATGGAGATGCGGGTCAACAACGCAAGCTGAAAAGCATGCCATGGAATGCTGAAAAGATCCGGAAGAGGCTACTCAAACATGGCATTTTTGCTTTGATTGCCATTCTTATTGCTCACACAGTTATGGCCTACCTTATTGGGGTTGAGCAAGTGAAAGAGATTATTTCTCAACCACCTTCAGCGCATTTGGCTGGTTTTTTTGGGTTAGTTGCCTTTAGTGCTGTCTTTTATGGCGTTTTCGCCTATTTACGAGAGCAAGCCTGTGTGGCAATTTGTCCTTACGGTAGGTTGCAAGGAGTGCTGCTAGTGAAAGATTCTATGGCGGTCATGTATGATTGGTTGAGAGGTGAGCCTAGAGGAAAATTAAAAAAGGCAGAGACAAACAACACTAAAGGTGATTGTATTGATTGTAAACTTTGCGTGCACGTTTGTCCTACAGGTATTGATATTAGAAATGGTACTCAGCTCGAATGTGTGAATTGCACAGCCTGTATTGATGCTTGCGATGATGTAATGACCAAAATTGGTAAGCCAACAGGATTGATTAGGCCAACTTCTTATAGCGCTATTACCGAGGGCAGAACTAAAATCTTTACGCCTAGAGTGGCGGGTTATACGGGAGTGCTTCTAGTACTCATTACACTGCTTACAATTTTCGTAACTAGCAGGGCAGAAGTGGAGGCAACAGTTTTGCGGATGCCTGGAATGATTTTCCAAAAGCTTGATGATGGGCAGATTCAGAATATTTATAATATTCAGTTTGTCAACAAAACGGCAGAAGATATTGAACTTGAAGTGTTGCTGAATGATTTGCCAAATGGTACGATAGAGGCTGTAGGTGAAGGAGTTACTTTGCTTCCTGCCAAATCGAAAATTGACAGAATATTTATTATCAAATTACCAGAATCCCAATTAAAGGATACTAAGACCAAGATTGAACTACAACTTCGGTCGGGTGAAGTGATAATCGATGAGATTACTACAAATTTCTTGGGGCCTGTAAAATTTTAAATTATGAATTGGGGAAAAGGTATTATCGTGGCATTTGTACTCTTTTTTGGAGTCATTTTTACATTAGCCTATATCAGCATGAATACGGAGTTCAGTCTAGTGGCTGATAATTATTATGAGCAGGAACTGGCTTATGAAGATCAGCTGGTTAGAATTCGTAATTTGAATAGCCTTGAAGAGCAACCAACATTTTCAATTGATAGAAATTCATTAAAAGTTCAAGTGAAGTTCACTGAATCTTTAGCGAGCGGATTAAAAAGTGGAAAGGTTAAGTTTTACAGAGCCAGTGGTGCCAAGTTCGATAAGGAAATGGAGCTGAAGCTAGATGACCAGCATATTTTCGAGCAAGATATTGCTCAGTTTGTAACTGGTGCTTGGAAGCTACAAATGACTTGGTCTGATGGCGATAAGGAGTACTATAAGGAAGTTGATTTTGTGATATAAATGTTACTTCTCTGGACAGGTTTCTTATTCGGCTTCTTTGGTAGCCTTCATTGTTTGGGCATGTGTGCTCCCTTAATTTGGGCGCTACCTGTAAGACAAGATAAAAGAAGCATTTGGTGGAGAAACCGATTGGCTTACAACCTCGGAAGAGTATTTACTTATACAGCTCTTGGTCTTGCTATCGGACTAATTGGTGAATCTTTCTCTCTGGTGGGCGCTCAACAATACCTGTCTATTTCAACAGGAGTGCTCATGCTGCTGCTCCTCATTTTCACCAAAGGAAAAATTCCCCAAAGCTTTAGTATAAAACCTCTCAACAAGTTGATGCTCAAAGTAAAAGGTGCCTTAGGTAGTTTAATTCAAGGGAATACATTAAAGAGCAACTTACTTATGGGTGTTTACAACGGTTTACTCCCTTGTGGTTTGGTATATATGGCTTTGCTAGCCTCACTGTCCATGTCTTCACTTGGAGGAAGCGCACTCTATATGGTGGTCTTTGGTTTAGGCACCTTTCCAATGATGCTTATTGCTGCTTATTTTGGTTCTTCGGTGAGGCAATGGAATCAAAAAGTGTTTACACAATGGGTGCCACGATTTATTTTCTTAGTCGCGATTCTTTTGATTATCAGAGGATTAAATCTTGGAATTCCTTATGTCAGCCCTAAATTGGCCGATAACAATGATATAGTGCTTTGCGAAACTCCTTGAGTACCTCAAGCATTATGACCAAAATCATTCTTTTAATCCATTATTTTCGCTTATTTCATCCTAACAGAAATTAAAAGCAATCAACCATGAAAACCATATTAGTACCTACTGATTTTTCCGAGCAAGCAAAAAATGCAACTAAACTTGCTGGAGAAATTGCCCGTAAATTAGATGCCAAGATTATTCTGGTGAATGTAATTGAGGGTTCAAGAAACGCTTCATTCAACACCATGGGCGAAGTGGATCTGCATGATGGAGAAGAATTGTTCTTTCTGAACAAGCTTGTCGATATTCAAAAAGAGCAAATGCATTCGGCAGCTAATTCTTCACATCTTCATGGACTTACAGTTGAAACGGTCATTCAAATGGGTAATCCTTATGAAGGGATCACTAAAGTGATCGCAGAATATAAGGCCGATATGCTAGTAATGGGAACAAAAGGCTCTAGTGGAATGGAGGAAGTTCTTATTGGTTCCAATACTGAGAAAGTGGTTCGCTATGCCAAATGCCCTATTATCACAGTGAAGGAAGAATTGTCCTTGAGCGATATCAAAAACATTGTTTATGCCACAGATTTGAGAACTGACCAAGCTGAATTTGCTGAGCATGTGAAAAAGATGATCGAGGTAACAGGAGCTAAGTTGCGTTTGCTTAAGGTGAACACTCCAAACCACTTCCATACCCAGAGACAAGTGGAGGAGGAGTTCATGAAATTCATCGAAAAGTATGGACTTGAAGGTGCAACTACCACCTTATACAATGAAGCTACCGAAGAGGATGGTATTCTGTATTTCTCAGAAGATATTGGAGATTGTATGATTGCCATTGCGACTCATGGGAGAACAGGCCTATTACATCTACTAAGTGGTAGCATTGCAGAAGATTTAGTAAATCATGCGACTATTCCTGTGATGACGCTTTCAATGAAGAAGTAGCTTTTAAGAATCAATGGTTAAGGGAATCGGAAATCGGACTTTTTAAGTCTGATTTCCGATTTCTGTTTTCAGTTTACCCAAATGAATAATTAAGTTTGAATTATTGGTTTTACATCCTTTGTTCTAAAAGGATGTGATGAATCGTTTCAACATTGAGATATGTCTAAGAAAAACAAAAGAGACAAAGGTAGAGCGGGAGTAGTTTATTCTACAAGCGATAATTTTGATTATCAATACGAAGGCGGGCTTGAAGAAGAAACCCTTCCTGCTGCAGAACAGAACCTCAAAGTAATGCTCGATAAGAAGAGCCGTGCTGGCAAGCAAGTAACTTTAGTGGAAGGTTTTGTAGGTACAGATGAAGATCTCAAAGAATTAGGTAAACTACTTAAGTCGAAATGTGGAGTTGGCGGCACAGCAAAGGATGGGGAAATACTTATTCAAGGAGATTTTAGAACCAAGGTATTAGAGATTCTTCAAAAAGAAGGCTACAAAGCAAAGCGGGTAGGTGGTTGATGCGCATTAACCCTAAACTATATTTCTTATTTGCCCTTTTGTTATGCATTTCTGCCTGCGATCAAAAACCCCTTCCTTTAAAAGATGGGTTTATGATCATCAATGGGTCGGATGTGTACTATAAAACCATAGGGGAGGGCGAACCGCTTTTGGTCATTCATGGAGGCCCGGTTTTAGATCACTCATATTTCCTTCCGCACTTAGAATCATTAGCTAAAGATTATCAGCTTATTTTTTACGATCAAAGGGCTTGCGGTAAGTCATCCATTGAAATAGATTCAGCTACTATGAACCTTGCCGGCTTCGTTGATGATATTGAGCAAATCAGGCAGAAGTTAGGATTTGAAAAACTCAATGTGCTTGGTCATTCTTGGGGTGGATTGGTAGCTATGAAGTATGCTGTCGCGCATAATGATAAGATCGATCGACTTATCCTTTCCAATTCAATGGCTCCTAGTTCTCTAGATTGGCAAAAAGAGAATTTGGAAGCAGCTAAAAATATCGATCCCGATGACCAACGGAGGTTAGATAATATTGTGAGTTCAGGGCTTATTCGATCGGCTAATGCCACTCCATATATCAAGGAAATGATGTTGCTCTCTTTTAAATCCCAGATGTTCGATAGAACGAACATAGATCAATTAGACCTCTTCATTCCCAATGATTTCCAACAGAGAAGTGCAGTTTTCGGATTACTGAGCCCTGATTTAGCCAGCTATAATTTATATACTGATTTAAAGAAGGTAACAGTACCCACCTTGATTATTTTTGGTGAATCGGAAGTAGCAGTAAAATTACACGCTCAGAAAATGACAGATGCCTTTCCTAATGCACAATTGAGTGTTATTTCTAGCTCAGGGCATTTTCCGTTTATTGAAAACAGAAAAACCTTTGTTAAGGTGGTGAATAAATTCTTGGACTAGAAAGAAAATTCTTAGTGATCTCAGCGCACTTTCGCGGTTTAATTTGCCGCCAGTACGCCAAGAACGCCAAATTTTATTACATCAAGTGCTTCTTAAAGAAGCCAATCGTTCTGTCCCATGCTAGGGTAGCCGCAGCTTCATCGTAACGTGGAGTAGTGTTATTGTGGAAGCCATGGTTCACGTCAGGATAAATGAATGCTTCGTATTCAACGCCATTAGCTTTTAATGCTTTTTCATAATCTGGCCAGCCAGCATTTACTCTGGTATCCAAACCAGCATATTGTAACATAAGAGGCGACTTAATATTCGCTGCTTCTTCAGCAGATACCTGACTTCCATAGAATGGTACCGCAGCGCATAATTCTGGTAGTCTAGCTGCCATTTGGTTCGAAACTCCACCCCCATAACAGAAACCAACTACACCAACTTTTCCATTAGATTCCGGACGAGCCATTAGCCATTCGTAAGCGGCAATAAAGTCTTCGAGCATTTCATCACGGTCTCTCTTGCGCTGCATTGCTCTACCGTCATCATCATTGCCGGGGTATCCACCGAGTGGGCTTAATGCATCAGGTGCAATACTCATAAAACCAGCAACTGCACATCTTCTGCCGACATCTTCGATATATGGATTTAAACCACGGTTCTCATGAACAACCACAATGCCCGGTAATTTACCAGTGGCGCTATCAGGTTTTGAGAATAGCCCTTTGATTTCACCTCCACCTTTAGGTGAATTATAAGTAACATATTCAGAACTCAGTCTTTCATCATCAGGAGCTACTAAGGCAGTAGTCTCATAATCTGGCATAATAAAGTTGAGCAATGAGGCTACAGTGAGGCCACCAATCGCGTATACTGATAGGCGCTCTAAGAATTTTCTTCTATCAATTTTATTGTGAGCATACTCATCGTATAGATCGAATACTTCTTGCTTAATGTCTTCTTTTCTTAGTTTCATGAGATTGAATGTTTACCACAATATATTGATTTCAATCCATTTTAAGCTTCTCTGAAATGCCAATGGTTATTCCTCACAAAGGTTAAGCGCCATCAGCCGGTGCTTTTGAGTCCGCCCGCCAGGGCATTCAAGATCAATAATTGATGGTGAAGCAGTTCGTCTTGATCTGTTTTATTTTCAGAACCTTCCTCCAATGAACTCCTCCATTTCTTGATTTGGTCTAATTGGATGCTATGGATTAAGGACAGCCCTTTAGACCTGATTTCTAGATCCAACAGGCGGCCTCTTCTGCGTTCCGTGCGTTTCCCTCCCAAAACTTCATTACTCAGTTGAAGGGCCTTTTCATAATCTTCTAAGATTATATTCATGAACTCATTGGCCACTTGCTCATTTTTAACAAGCCCTTTAAAGGCTTCCATAATTTCCGTATCGACCCCTAAAAGGTCAGTTTCTAGTTGAATCATCAGGTATTTGAAAAAAGGCCACTCTTTCAAAAGATGCTTAAGGCTTTCAAACCCTTGAGGTTGAGTCTCTTTAATGCTCTGCAGTGCGTGCCCCAAACCAAACCAACCAGTAAGGTTAAATCTAGACTGGCTCCAACTGAAGACCCATGGTATGGACCTCAGATCATCCAAGCTTCGTTTTCCGGTTCTACGAGAAGGGCGAGATCCAATTTTGCTTTGTTCTAATACATCGATAGGAGTAGCCTGACTATAGAATTCTATAAATGAAGGATGATTGATCAGTTCAGTGTATTTTTGCTTAGCGTTTTTTTCAATAGAGGTGAGTAAGTCAAAACTATCTTCGAAGGGATCTTCCAAACTTAATTTAAGTGATTGGTAAGTGGCCCCCGAAAGCTGCATTTCTAGATTATACGTTGCGTTCAACAAATTGGCGAATTGATTCGCTATGGTTTCCCCTTGAATCGTAATTTTTATATGACCACTGACTGAGCCAGGAGGCATGCTGGCTAAGAAGCGGTGTACCTTTCCGCCTCCTCTACTAATTGTTCCGCCACGGCCATGGAAAAAGCTTAGGTCAAAACCATTCTTTTGAGCAATAGCAGTCAGTTTACTTTCCGACTGATAGATGGTCCAGCGGCTCGAGAAGATCCCCCCGTCTTTGTTGCTGTCACTATAGCCCAGCATCACTTCCTGAATCTTTCTCTTCCCCTCAAAACGACTTTGGGTTATAGGATGCTGTAAGTAGTCATTCAGGATGCTTTCACCAGCCTCTAGGTCTTCTATGGTCTCGAGCAAGGGGGCAACTTGAAAGGGCTTGTGGTCTAGACCTACTTCTCTGAAGAATAAGAAGACTACTAGAAGATCACTTAAGCTTCGGGTCATACTGACAATAAACGATGAGACAGCTTCAGGCCCATAAGTATTCACATAGTCTTTGATCACTAAAAAGTAATTGAGCAGGTTCTGAGCTTCTCCATCACAGGGGAAGCAAGGAGGTAAGAAGGGGCGATTAACTTTTAATTCAGTATTGATGAATTTCAGTCGCTTTTTTTCCGACCATGAGCCATAATCGAAGTCTTCGAATCCGGCTTTTTGGAGGATGGTCGCCAAGGCGCGCTCATGGTAAGCACTGTTCTGTCGGATGTCTAATTTGGCTAGATGAAATCCAAAACAGATCAGGTTTCTTTCTATCGGGAATATATATTTCTCTATAATTCGCTCGCTGTTTACATGCCGAAGAGAATCTTTCAATTGAGCCAAATCGAATAAAACATCCTTCGGCACTTTATAATTGTGTTTGCCATTTTCGGCTTGTGTATTTTTCAGCTTTTGCAGAATTACGTAAGAGAATTGTCTCCATGGCTCTCCCATGTTTCTTGAGATGATTTTCTTTCCCTGCCCTCCAAGTTGTGTGATTTCTTTTTGGAGGTGTTTAGCAAATACTTCTGTAGGTTTGACGATTTTTTCTGAAAAGCTCAGGTCTTTGACCAACTGCTGAACAGCATTGATATGAATGTTCAGGGCTTCTTTTCGGTGAATTCGTAGCGTTTCTGCGGTGAACTCTGCAGTTACATAAGGGTGCCCATCTCTATCACCACCCACCCAGCTGCCAAACTCTAGCACTGGATAATCCGCTGCATCTTTCAATAATTGATGATTGAATCCGGCTTGCTTCCAAGCATACTTTAGCTTTTCGTCTACCAGGTTGAGCGTAACTGGAAACACATTCTTGAAATAATGAAGGATGTTGCTTCGTTCGTCTTCTAGCCGAGGTTTTTCGAGATAAATTTCCCCAGTTCTCCACCAAAGCTCAAGTATGCCGAGAATTTCATCCCTTAATTTACTTTGTTCCGAGTTGGAAAGGTTAGGATTCTCTCTTCTGACCAATAACTGATAAAGCTTCCTGTGTATCTCCAAAACGGTTACCCTTTTGGCTTCGGTAGGATGGGCCGTCAATACAGGTCGTACTTGAACAGATCTTAACTTCTCTGCGATCTTGAGTTCATCGATTCCTGCCTTTTGGATTTCATCAAAAATAGCAGACCATGAACCTTGTATTTCATTGGCATTCAGGTGGTTTTCGACTTTTCTTCTTCGGTGAGTAGCATTATTCTCATCGATAAGGTTGAGGAGCTGAAATGAAATACTTAGGGCTTGGATTAATTTCTCCGGATCTTCGATTGACTGCGCGGAGATCTTATTGTTATGAAGCCAAGGCAACTGATCAGCGACCTCTTTTTCATGGAGAGAAATGAGCATTTCTTGAAAGCACTCTAGAAGAAAATTAAAGTCTTCTCTGTTTTTATTTAAGCTGAAAGTCGATAGTTCCTCAAGGTTCATAAAAGTGATTTTGAATCAAGTAAGTTCTGTTTTTAATAGAATGGAAATTAGGATTAAAAAACTTGTGGAAACGAATGATGATCAAATAAGAAATCAAGTGGATTCCCTAGTTCAATTAAATTTTTAATTGTCTAGAAGACATTACTTGCTAAAATAATTAGATACATGTAATGAACTATTCTCGAAGAATATTTAACCAAAAGGCCTTGAAAGGCATCGGGGGGAGTTGCGGTACTTAGTACTTTACCTTAGTATATAGGCCTGCATTTTGTAACATAAATGAAGCTCAATCCTCAACTTCTGAAACTAATCTTTGTAAAGGCCTGGGCGCTTTTCAAGACTAGCTTTAAAGGCTTCTGTGAGATCATCCGAAAGTATCATAGCGGCATTCCAAGTCGCAATCTGCTGCAGCGAGTCATCAACTGAATGGTCTTTAGCGTAACGCAATACTTCTTTAATTCCCCTTACAGAGAGTGGTGACTTCGAGGCAATTTGACAGGCGATTTCAATAACTCCTTTCATCAGTTCATCCTGATTTGCGAATGACCTGTTGGTTAAACCTATAGACGCAGCTTCAGTACCTGAAACTTTTCTGGCGGTATAAGCCATTTCGGCAACCATTCCAGGGGAAATCAATTTTGGTAGTCTTTGTAATGTACCTAGATCGGCTACCATGCCCATGTCAATTTCTTTAATGGTGAAATAGGCATCATTGGTGCAATAGCGCATATCACAGGCTGCTGCAATATCCACACCTCCACCAATGCAGCCATTGTGAATAGCTGCAATTACTGGTTTAGCACACTTTTCAATGGACGAAACCGCATCTTGAAGGTTCAAGATGAATTTCCTCAGTTGTTCACCTCTTCTGCCTTCACAAGTGACTTCCTTTAACTTGTTTAGAGACATCAATAGTTCTAAGTCAATCCCTGCGCAGAAGTGTTTTCCTTCTCCCGTTAAGATAATTACTCGTGCCTCAGGTGTATCGGAAAGTCGGTTGAAGATTAATCTCATTTCATCCCAAGCTTCCATATGAAGCGCGTTGGCTTTGTCAGGACGGTTGAAAGAAACTGTGGCGATTTTGTCTTTAATGTCAACTAAGAAGTGGTGATAAGTCATTGGATATGCTTTGTTTCAAGATAGTCTTTTTCTAAACTTAATTGCAAAAGGTGATTTACAACTTAATCATCAACTCAATCTCTCCTCCAAGTCCTAATTCTACAATCTTTTTTAAGGTAGATAAACGAACCTCTTTGATGTTATTTTCAATTTTGGAGATATAGGATTTAGTCGTCCCTACTTTTTCTGCCAGTTGTTCCTGAGTAAGTCCCTTTTGTACTCTAGCCTCATGTAGTAAAGCACCAATTTTAAAGTCCTGATAGCCTGCATCCAGCTCCTCACGTGTCTTAGAACCTACTTGGCCAAAATGTTTATCCTTAAATTGTTCTAGGGTGCTGATATTAATTTCGCTCTTGCTCATATTCTTGCTTAATCCTTAATGCCTTTTCTATTTCTCCTTTTGGAGTTTTTTGAGATTTCTTTTGAAATCCATTCATAATTACCACAATCTTTCCCTTATCGAAAAAGCAGAAGATACGATAGATGTTGTTTCCCATTTGAACCCTAATTTCATAGAGTCCCTCCGTTCCCGCCAGATGCTTTAAGTAGGTTTTGGGAATATTCTGTACCTCTTCGATCAACTGAAGCGTCCAAACTATTTTCTTTTTAACCTTTAGATCTTGATTATTAAAAAAGGTTTCAAAGTAATTCTTGTAAAATATAATTGTGCGTGTCTTGTTCACGAAACTAATATATGTAAAGTTGCACTAAAGTGAAACTTTATTAAAAGATAATTATTCGTTCTAATTTGCCGCATGAGCAAAAGAGCACTCACCAAGTATCTACAATCATTGCCCAAGGAAGAATTGGAGAATCAGGTGCTTGATTTATATACTCGTTTCAAGCCAGTGAAAGACTACTATAATTTTGTCTTCAACCCCAAAGAAGACAAGCTGGTAGAAGAGGCGAAGCTTAAGATTGCGAATGAGTATTTCCCCCTAAAAAGAAAGAAAGCGAGAGCTAGAAGGTCGGTGGCACAGAAATTCATTAAACAGTTTGTACTACTAGGGCTTGATCCTACTTTGATTGCAGAGGTGATGCTTTTTAATCTTGAAACAGCCCAACGGTTCAACGAGCAAAAACAAGTGAAACAAGAAGCTTTTTACAAGAGCCTATTGAACTCCTTTCGTGAAGCGACCGCATTTATAGACCAAAATGGATTAAAATCCATATATGAAAAAAGGCTGACCGACATTGTCGATACAGCCTTTGATCAAGAGTGGTTTAATGCTGAAGCGCTAGATCAATGTTTATTCACCCAGTAGCTTATCTAAGGCATCAAAGGCAGCTTCTGTATCTCCAACGAAGCGATATAATATTTCTCCCTCAGGACTCAAGATGAATTTGGTAGGAAAGCCAGCTACATTGAGTTTAAGTACTAAGTCTTCCTCTCCATTGTTGTCTTTGATCTGAAGCCAGTCATAGCCTTTAGGCTCAGTGAATTCCTTTATTTTTTCTATGGTATCTCCATTATTGACGCCTACTACCACGAGGTTTTCGGCATACTTTTCTTGATATTCTTTTACGGTTGGCATTTCGGCAATACATGGAGCGCACCATGTTCCCCAAAAATCAATAAGAACATATTTGCCTCTTAAGTCATTCAAATCAAAGACTTCACCATCCATAGTGGCATTGGTTGTGAAATTCGGCATTACTCTGCCCACTTGTGTCGATTCAATGCCTTCCACTCTCTGGGCAACAGCATCATAAAAGGTATAATAATTCAATTCGTTTTCTAAGCCTTTGAAAAGTGTGATGGCCTCCTCTTGAGAAACCTGACTTCTAACCATCATATCAGAAAGGTACCAGGCGGCTGCTTCTGAATTTGGGTTGGAGGCCACAAATTCTTTTTTCTCCATGAGAACTAAAGAGTCTAGTTTTTTCATGGCTCCTTGAAAAAGACTCTTACCCATCTCATCATCTTCTTCAAGCCCATTGATTTTCAATTGTAAATTGACAGATTCATTCATCATTGGGAAGATCTTACTATTGATCTTAGCCAGATCATCATTGGCTGGGGTTCCTGTCGGGTATGCATTGATAAAGTCTTTTACCTCTCCATTGAACTCAATCTTATCGCCTGGACTTGCTAAAAATGCAAATTGGCTTGATTTGGCAGGGTAGTATCCACGGCCAGTCCTCTTAATCGTTCTTTCAACATTAGGCCAAAAGACCACAAAGGTGCCTTCTTTGATCTTTCCAGTATAGTTGAACTGATCATTCTCAACGAAAACAGAATCAATTACTCTTTCTCCATCTATTCCAGTATAGCTTGTTGACATGTATTCTGTGTCGAGTCCTTTAACAGTTCCAGTTACAGTAAATGTATTCTGGTTTTCAACATCCTTTGTATCACAGCCATATACCAAGGCGGCTAATAGTAGTGCAAATATTCCTGAGTGTATACTCTTGTTCATAGTGGAGTCTTCTTGATAAAAAAATAGTAAAGAGTTTCTAATTTAAGTTGAATAGAGGAAAGAAACCTAAATAGTTTCTTCTAATGGTATTGATAAAGCCAAAGAAAGCTTTTATCCAATGTTACTCTGATCTTAAACTTTTTACTGGATTAGCTATTGCAGCTTTTAGTGCCTGGAAGCTAACAGTAATCAGCGTTACAACTAATCCACCTAAACCAGCCAAAGCAAAGACCCACCAATAGAGTTCTGTTCGAACTTCATAGCCGTTTAACCAACCCTGTAGGACTGAGTAAGAAACTGGTATGGCAATAAGGCAGGATAAAATAATGAGCAAGGCGAAGTCTTTCGATAAGAGCTGCCAAAGGTTAAAAAGGCTAGCGCCTAACACTTTTCTGATGCCAATTTCTTTGGTCTTTTGTTCGGCTACGAATGACGATAAACCAAACAAGCCAAGACAGCTAATGAGAATAGCCAAGAGAGTGAAGAACTTTGCCAACTGCCCAATTCTCAATTCCGCTTCAAACTTTCTGTTGTAATCGTCATCTGCAAAATGGTAGTCGAAAGGTGCTTCAGGAAGTATTTCTGAATAGACTGTTTCAATAGTAGCAAGTGATTCACTTGCACTCACATTCGGATTAAGTCTAATATACATATAACTGGTGTACTCATTTTCAAGGAACATAATGGAATGATCTGTCTCTTGAAATGGCGAACCTTTGATCATATCTTTTGCTACACCAATAATCGTGTAATTCTTTGCCTCTCTCCAGCCTGGTTCGAATCGAACTACAGTGCCGATAGGATTTTCTAGGTTCATGGTTTCTAAGGCCGACTCATTGATGATTATAGCATTTTCATCGGTTTTTCGATTCGGATCAAAGTCTCGACCAGCGATAATTTCCATCCCTACCGCATCTGCATATCCATTGGAAATGGCAACTGTGTTGAAGGATTGATCGAAATTCGGATTCATTCCTGCCCAGCTAAAACCTTTGTTCCAGCCAAGGGTGCTTGTTACGGAGTAATCTGAAAAGCCTACTGCACTGGCCATACCAGTATTAAGTATCTGTTGCTTGAGGAGTTCTTTTTGTTCATTAAACTTGGGCGAAGCAGGTGCCAACGTAATCATTCCTTCAGGAGAATATCCAATAGGTCTATTTTTAGCAGCTTGAATTTGGTTGTTCACCGTAATTGTGCCGATGATTAAAGCAATTGAAATAGTGAATTGAAAAACAACCAACACCTTACGGGGAATTGAAGCGCTTTTACCAAAATTTAAACCTCCTTTCAGGGCTTTGATTGGTTTAAAACTCGATAAATAAGTAGCTGGGTAAGAGCCTGCTATTAAGCTTGTTAAAATGACAAAGGCCATGCTAGCAAGCCAGAAATCTGTCATTTGCCAGGGGGCCATAATGTCCTTTCCTGCCGTATTGTTAAACCAAGGTAGTAATGCCCAGAGTAATATCAGAGAAAAAAGAAATGCTGATAAAGTATAGAGAAAAGATTCGATGTAGAATTGTGAGATCAACTGTTTTCTCAAAGAACCTAAGGTTTTTCTGATCCCCACTTCTTTGGCTCTTTTTTCCGAACGGGCCGTACTTAAATTCATAAAGTTGATGCAAGCCAATAGTAAAACGAAAATGCCAATGGCTCCGTAAAGTCTAACGAATTTCATTTCTGGACTTAGCACTTGCTTGCCATCTTTCCACTCTGACCGGAGGTGCCAGTCTTTCATGGGATGGAGAAACAAAGTTTGACCCGATTCCTTCTCCCAGTCATCATAATGACTTTTTACCTTTTCCGCTATAAGCAAAGAGAGTTCATCTTGATTCACATGTTTTGCGAGCGTCAAATAGATGTCAATATTGGAATTGTTCCAAACATTAAAGGCTTCAGTTGTTTCGCCAAGCAATAATGAAAGACGCGAAAAGAACATAGCATTGCTAAACTTGGAGTTTTTAGGTAGGTCTTTGTAAACGCCACCGACTAATAAATCTACTGAAGCATTGAGCTGAACATTTTGGCCAAGTGGATTTTCATCTCCAAAAAGTTTTTTGGCTAATGCTTCTGATAGCAGAATTGACCGGTTTTCTTTAAGTCCTTTGGTGGTTCCATAAATCATTTCAAGGCTTAGTGCTTCCGGACCTTCTGGTTGAAGGAAAACGCCAATTTCACGAAATTTTAATTCACCATTTCCAACGACAGGAGCTTGCGTTCTTGACCTGACCATAAAGAGAGATTCAATCTGATCAGGAAATGATTCTCTAATAAGAGTTCCCATGCCTGTGGTAAGGGCATTGCTCACTGATATACCACCTTCACCGTTGTCTTCAGCCCTTAATACCATGGCAAGTCGATCATAGTTTTTGTGGTACTTGTTATAATTAAGTTCGTCAATTACCCAAAGACCAATAAGCATAGCCACTACCATGCCCATGGCTAAACCAAAAATATTAATGAAAGAATAGCCTTTGTTCTTGAGCATTTGGCGATAGCTCACTTTAAAGTTGTGGTTAATCATAGGGTTTGAGTTTTTGAATTTGAAGAATCGAAAAGCAAA
>CAYGKL010000090.1:0-14310 GCA_964350505.1 uncultured Roseivirgaceae bacterium
CTCCAATATGCTTCGAGTGAAGAAATAATGCGTTCAGTTGTCAGTGAAAATGGCAAAAACTATAAAGCACTCATTGATATTATTCCGTCCAACCCCATTCAAAACTATGCTTACCGCAACGAAAATGGTATCAAGTTCAATGATGTTACCAAAGACTTTGGCTTGGCCACTCCGAGCTTTTCAAATGGCTCAGCCTATGGCGATTTAGACAATGATGGAGACCTTGACCTTGTGGTAAACAATGTCAATATGCCTGCTTTTTTATACCGAAATAATACCCCCACCAATGAGGGCAATTATATTGCCTTTTCACTTAAAGGTGAAGGAAAAAACACACTAGCGATTGGTGCTAAAATCTGGATTGAATCTGGTGACAATCAATACTACGTTGAACAGCAGCCAACCCGAGGCTTCCAGTCCAGCATGGATCCAAGACCATTTGTAGGTTTGAATTCTGGAGAAACGTTGACAATTAAAGTGATTTGGTCTTCGGGTAAAATAACTCAGCTGAATGATGTCAGTCCGAACCAAATGCTTCAATTATCTGAGGCCGATGCCAGCAAGATGAGCCTAAGTGCCACCTCTTCACCAAATGTGCCAGTATTTAGTCAAGTTCCTTTGAATCTATCTTATGTACATGAGGAAAATGAATTTGTTGACTTCGATGTAGATAGGTCACTTTTTCTTATGAGGAGTACTCAAGGGCCTAAACTATCCAAAGGCGATATGAATGGAGATGGATTAGAAGATGTATTTGTGGGAGGAAGTAAAGACCATGCGGCCACTTTACTACTTGGAACTTCAACCGGATTTAAAAAAACTAGTCCGGCTGTGTTTGAAACAGATAAAATCTCGGAAGACCTAGAAAGCATACTTTTCGATGCAGATAATGATGGGGATTTAGACCTGTACGTTTGCAGTGGAAGCAATGAATTTTCTCAGAGCTCTTCAGCCCTTCAAGACAGACTTTACTTCAACGATGGCAAGGGAAATTATACCAAATCAAACCAAATACTCCCAACTCAAACTAGGTATGTGAGTTCTTCGACAGTAACTGCAGGAGATTTTGATGGAGACGGAGACATTGACCTTTTTGTGGGAGAAAGCCTAAGGCCAATGCAAAACGGTATTCCTTGCGATGGGTTCTTACTTGAAAATGATGGCAAGGGTAAATTTACGGATGTAACAGACGCCAAAGCTCCAGGACTCAAAAAACTAGGAATGATTACGAGCAGCGAAGCTGTTGATGTGAATGGCGATGGCGTGCTAGATTTAGTGATTGTTGGAGAATACATGGGCATTGAGATTTTTCTCAACCAAGGTGGAAGTTTTGAAAGAAGCACCCCAGAGAACCTTTCAAATTTGAAAGGCTGGTGGAATGTAATTCGAGCCACCGATATAGATGGTGATGGAGATATGGATTTTGTTGTGGGAAATCATGGCCTGAACAGCCGATTTAAAGCCACTGAAAATGAGCCCATTTCTCTCTTTGTGAAAGACTTCGATAACAACGGAACTTTGGATCCCATCCTGAGCAAATATATGGCTGATGGAAAAGCCTATCCTTACGGACTTAGACATAATCTCATCGACCAGATCAAAGGCTTGAAAAAGGTTCTTCCAGATTACACTTCATTTAAGGACATGAGCATGCGAGATATCTTTAGTCCAGAAGAAATGCTTGATGTCATTGAAGCAAAAACGAGCCAAATGGCAAGTGTGCTTATCATTAATGAAGGTGATATGCAGTTCAAAGTGCAGGAATTACCAACCGAAGCTCAAGTGAGTCCTGTTTATGCCATTGAAGTTGGAGACTTTGATCGTGATGGGGACATAGACATTATTTTAGGCGGAAACCTTTACGCTGTGAAGCCAGAAGTTGGAAGATATGATGCTAGCTTTGGTACCTTCCTAAAAAACGATGGAAACGGAAATTTCAAGGCTGCATCTCCTAATGACGGTTTTATTCTGAATGGGGAAGTTAGAGATATAGCCGTTTTCAAAGACTTTATACTACTCTCACGAAATAAAGAAGAGCTGGTGAAACTCAGTTTCTAATCAGCTAAATTCCGGAAGATACATTTTAATTGGATTCCATTTTGACCAATAGAAAAAGACGTTCGAAAACCCAATGGGCAAAAATCACAACCGGGATTTTAACGATCACTCTATTCCTTATTTCATGCACTGAATCACCAGAAACCGAATTACCAACACGCTTTAAGAAAGTCTCGGCCAAAACATCTGGAATCAATTTCAGCAATGTACTGAAAGACAGTCCTGACTTCAACATTATAGAATATCTCTACTATTACAATGGTGGTGGTGTGGCCGCTGGAGACATCAATAATGATGGACTTGTCGACCTTTACTTCACAGCCAATCAACAAGCCAATAAGCTTTACCTCAATAAAGGAAACCTCAAGTTTGAAGACATTACTGAAGCTTCAGGAATTACTGAGCTAGGCACATGGTCTACAGGAGCGACCATGGCCGATGTGAATGGTGACGGCTTTTTAGACATTTATCTCTGCCAGGTTGGAGACTACAAGGAAGCCAAAGGAAGAAATCAACTCTTCATCAATAACCAAGACGGCACTTTCTCGGAGAAGGCGGAAGCCTATGGCCTAAATTTCATTGGTTTTTCCACTCATGCCGCATTTTTCGATTATGACAATGATGGGGATTTGGATATGTACCTCCTCAATCATTCCATCAAAAATCCAGAAGTTTTCTCGCCAGTCAATGAGCGATTTAAGAGCAGCCCTGGAGGTGATAAGCTCTATCAAAATCAATTGGCCCAAGGTGAAATTGGGTTCAAAGATGTGACCGAAGGTTCTGGGATTTACTCGAGCACCCTTGGTTTCGGCTTGGGCTTGGCTATTAGCGATATCAACAAAGATGGCTGGCCAGATATTTACGTTTCTAACGACTTCACAGAAAACGATTACCTCTACATCAATCAGGGAGATGGTACCTTCAAAGAAGAACTCGAATCGCGCATTCAGCATACCAGCCGCTACTCCATGGGCAACACTGTAGCTGATATTAATAATGATACGGAGGTGGATATTTTTACCACCGATATGCTACCAGAAGACCCTGAAATTTGGAAAAAATCAATTGGGGAAGACAAGGTTGAAGTTTATAGAATCAAAGAGCAATTCGGTTATGGCGATCAATACGTTCGAAATACTTTACAGGTCAATTTGGGGAATGGCATGTTTTCAGACATCAGTCTTTTCTCAAATAATTTCGCCACCGATTGGAGTTGGTCACCACTCATTTTCGATATGGACAATGATGGTTTACAAGATATTCATATCACCAACGGAATTTATAAACGCCCCAATGATCTAGACTTTGTCAATTACCTCAATAGCAACCCGGGTTCAATGGATGAAGATGGGCTTGAAAAGGCAAGGATCAACACGTTACCTACGCTAAAGATTGCCAATTATGCTGCCCTCAATAAAGGCAAAGGCATCTTCGAAACATCTGCAGCGCTTGGATTTGAAGAACCCTCCTACTCCAATGGCTCTACTTATGCCGACTTAGACAATGATGGAGACTTGGAACTGATCGTCAACAATATAGAGCAAGACGCTTTTGTCTACGAAAACCTAACTGATACGAGCAATAGCTTCCTCCACATTGGATTCAAAGGCCAACAATTCAACCCTTTTGGCATAGGAGCCAAAGTCTATGTTACCGTCAATGAAACGATAATGTTCAGGGAGAACTTCAACTCAAGAGGCTTTCACTCGAGCACACCTCCAGAAGTTCATTTTGGTTTAGGAAAAGGAGTGGAAAAAGTGACTTTAACTGTTATTTGGCCCGATGGAAAATCTCAAACAATTGATGAACTAACAACCAACCAAAGTATTATTTTAAGCTATGACAAGGCCTCAGAAAGCACTAAAGAAAGTCTAGTTCAACCAGCCTCCACATTTCTGCTAGATCAAAACACTTTTGACTACCGCCATTATGAAGATGAATACAATGATCAACTGAGAGAGTACCTTATGCCGAGAAGGTTTAGTACAGAGGGGCCAGCATTAGCAGTTGGTGATGTGGATGGTGATGGCCTAGACGACATCTATTTCGGAGGAGCAAAAGACCAGCCAGCTGAACTTTGGTTCCAACAAAGAAATGGTGACTTTAAAAGAAAAATTGCATCAGTTTTCGAACGACTTCAAAGAGCTGAAGACACAAAAGCAAAGTTCTTCGATGCCGATGGTGATGCTGATCTTGACCTCTACATTGTAACTGGAGGCAATGAATACCAAGATGGCGAAGTCTTCACTTTCGACAGACTCTATTTGAATGATGGTAAAGGTAACTTTACTTTTTCGCCTGGAGCACTCAACAAAGTTGGCAATCAGGGCAAGGCTTTAGCGATAGCAGACTTTGATGGAGATGGCGATAATGATGTATTTGTAGGGGGCAATGTGGTTTCAGGAGCTTATGGGGCAAACCCATCACATTATATGCTAATGAACGATGGCAAAGGGAATTTCCAAAATCAGATTCAGGCGAGAATTCTTAATCATCGAGAATTGGGCATGCTCAATGCAGCAGAAAGCCTAGATTTCGATAGTGATGGCGATATGGATTTGGTGGTTGCTGGTGAATGGACAGGCATTCAACTTTTTGAGAACATTGGTAATGGCAGATTTCAGGCAGTTAAAGATTCCACACTTGAAAGCATAAAGGGTTGGTGGTTCAGCCTTCATATCACCGACCTCAACAAGGATGGCCTTCCAGATATTATTGCCGGAAACTTAGGCTTGAATAGTAAACTAAAGGCAAGTAATGAGCAGCCCGTTACACTTTACTTGAACGACATAGATGACAATGGACAGACTGATCCGTTCATTTTTAATTTTCAGGAAGGCAAGGAAACCCCATTCTATTCTCGGGATGATATGGTGAAGCAAGTCGCCAAAATTAAGAAGCTACATGCCAACTATCAGCAATATTCTCAAAACTCAGGACCACAAGAAATATTGGGAGAATCTTTCGAAAGCGGAGATAAAAAGCTCGCTAATGAATTCCGCTCCATGGCTTTCATTAATCTCGGTAACGGAAATTTTGAGTCAATTCCACTCCCTGAAGAGGCTCAGTTAAGTCCAATTATGGACATGGTATCTGCAGATTTCAACGGTGACAAAAACACTGATCTGATGCTTTTCGGAAACAACTACAGTTTTAGAATTGACTTTGGGAATGCAGATGCAAAGCCAATCACCTTACTTTTAGGCAATGGACAAGGAACCTTCCAAGCTTCTGATGAATCTCTGAGTACAAAAGAAACTTGGGGAGAATACCGAAATGCCTCATTATTGAGTATCAATGGAACCCAAAGCATTATTGCCTTGCGCAATAACGACTATTCAGTCCTTCTCAAAACCAAACAATAGCCAATTTCCTGACCAGCGGTTCGGTTTTTTTGCCAGAAATTGATGAGCTTAAAAGCTTCAATCCAAACTCATGTTCAAAAAACTACTCCTTGTCTTCCTAGTTCTTGGCGCTTTTGCCGGTTGCAAACCTACACAATACGGCTTCAACAAAAAGGATATCAAATCTGCTCAGAAGTTATACGGTCTAGAATTCACAAAAAGTGGAATAGACACCATGTACGACTATTTGGGCAGGAACAAAGCTGGATATGAGTCTATGAGAGAATACCCCGTAGACAATGAAACGTTCCCTGCGCTAACTTTCAACCCCCATCCCTCGGGTTTTCAAATGCCCTCTGGGGCGCAGGAGCATGTAAAATTTGAAGTCTCCGAAAATGTAATGCTGCCGAATAGCGATGAAGAAATCGCATTCATGAGCATTAAAGAATTAGCCTCTCTAATTAAAACTCGTAAAATCACTTCTGAAAGACTCACAAACATTTATCTAAGCAGAATAGAAAAGTTCGATGGCCAATTGGAGAGTGTAATCACCGTTACCAAAGAACTAGCGTTAGAGCAGGCTAAGCGAGCTGATCGAGAAATAACCTCAGGCAACTACAAAGGTATTCTTCATGGCATACCATATGGCGTGAAAGATTTAATGGCCGTTGAAGGTTATCCTACCACTTGGGGAGCTGAGCCCTATCGTTACCAAGAAATAAATTACACAAGCACCGTTGTGAAAAAATTGGAAGGGCAAGGGGCTGTATTAATTGCCAAACTAGTTTCTGGTTCATTAGCCAGGGGAGATGTCTGGTTTGGAGGGAAAACAAAAAATCCATGGGACCTCAGCCAAGGAGCAAGCGGTTCTTCTGCTGGTTCAGGTTCTGCAACATCGGCCGGACTTGTGGCTTTCTCTCTCGGTACAGAAACTCTAGGATCAATTACCTCACCTGCTACAAGAAATGGCGTAGCTGGGCTAAGGCCAACCTATGGCAGAATAAGTAGACATGGGGTTATGAGCCTCAGCTGGTCAATGGACAAAGTTGGACCTTTGTGCCGATCGGCAGAAGATTGCGAGATAGTTTTCTCTGCTGTTTATGGCAAAGACCCTCTGGACCCAACAACCAATGACGTTCCTTTTAAGCCAAGTTCCCAAGCAGTGAGCGAACTCAAAATTGCCAAGCTAAAAGCTGATATTGATTCAGATACAAACAGCGACTCTGGCAAAAATCTGATCGCTGCTGTTGATCTGCTCGAATCGAAATTAAATACCTCCTTCGATAGCCTTACTCTTCCTAGCAACTTCCCCTATAGGGTATTCGATATCATCTTGCGCTCAGAATCTGGGGCCTTCTTTGATGAGCTAGTGAGAAGCGGTCAGGTTGACAATATGGTGGAACAAACCTCAGGATCAAGAGCCAACTCACTTCGTCAGGCCAGATTCATTCCTGCCGTGGAATATCTTCAAGCCAACCGTGAAAGAAGCCGATTGATTGAAGAGATCAATGCCTTATTCATGGAATACGATGTAATAGTTGCACCCACATTTAGCGGCCAGCAAATGTTAATCACCAACCTTACTGGCCATCCGGTCATCTCTATCCCTACAGGTTTTGATAAACGCGGACGCCCAACTAGCCTTACATTTATTGGCAACCTTTATGAGGAAGATAAAATTCTGAACCTAGCGAAGTACTATCAATCGATCACCGATTTCGATGAAAAACACCCTCCATTATTCTATTCTGGAGGACAGTAAAGGCGCTATTTTCACAGTCCATGTTAAATTAAACAAGATGAAAATCGTAGGTTAACCAAGTTTTAGATCAAGACACCTGATTATTAACGATTTAACTTGATCATCTGCGCGATACTCGTAACATTTGTATTCCGAAAGAAAGGATAGTGTGATGAAAAAACATTTTTTAATAGCCCTTACAGCAATATCTATAGCTTTTACTTCCTGTGATAGTGGAGTGAAAGAAGTGAAGATTGATGCTCAAGTTTACCATGAAACCATGGATAAGCTTTCTGAAATAATTGTGCACGATATTTTCTCTCCCCCTGTTGCCAGCAGAATTTATGCTTACCCTAGTATAGCTATGTATGAGACCTTGGCGAAGAACGATCCTAGCTACAAAACGCTTGCGGGTCAACTTACCGAGTTGACACCCATTCCAGATCCACAAGGAGAAGTATCTTACGAGTTAGCCGCCCTTCAGGCATTTATTAAAATCGGAACGGCTTTGATTTTCTCAGAAGTAGATATGGATGATTATAAAGCTGAACTTTATGAGAAACTTGGCAAAGGAGTGAATGATGATTATTTCGAAGCCTCAGTAGCATATGGTGATGAAGTAGCCGCACACATTATGAAGTGGGCAGATGGCGACATGTATAAGCAAACACGTACATTTCCTAAGTTCACAGTTAAGAATGATGAAGATAGATGGCAGCCAACACCCCCAGGCTATTTCGAAGCCATTGAACCTCACTGGACGCAAATTCGTCCCTTTGCGATTGACTCTGCCAACCAATTTGTTCCTGAAAGGCCAACCGATTTTGACATGAACAAAAACAGCACCTTCTATAAAGAGCTGATGGAAGTTTATAATGTTGGCAATAATTTAACTAATGAACAAAAAGAAATCGCTTCCTTCTGGGATTGTAATCCATACGTAATGAATGTAACGGGCCATGTAATGGCTGCAACAAAGAAAATCACTCCAGGTGGTCATTGGATAGGCATTGTTAAAATTGCGTGTGAAAAAGCTGAAGCGAATCCTATGAAAAGCGCTGAGGCCTATGCCCTTACTTCTATTGCCTTAGCAGATGGTTTCATCAGTTGTTGGGATGAGAAATTCCGTTCTAACTTAATCAGGCCTGAAACAGTGATCAATAAATACATAGATGAAGAGTGGTTGCCATTACTACAAACACCACCATTCCCAGAATATACTAGCGGTCACTCAGTGATTTCTAATGCAGCAGCAGTTGCACTTACTTCAATTTTCGGAGACAACTTCTCATTTAGAGATGATACAGAAGAGAAGTATGGACTTCCGGTAAGAAATTTCGATTCCTTTGTTGCAGCCTCAGAAGAAGCCGCCATCAGTAGACTTTATGGCGGAATTCACTACATGCCAGCCATCGCAAACGGTGTAACCCAGGGCAAAAAACTTGGGGCTTATGTGGTGGACAAACTTGAGTTAAGAAATGAAGCCTTAAGCCAGAAAGAAGAGTAAAAAAGTATTTGGAATTGAAGCCTCACTCCATGAGTTGCGGCTTTTTTTGTGCCCTACTTTCAATTCAATTCCTATGATTTTAGCGGTATAGTGCCTATAATTATAAGTCTGTCTATTGTATTCTTAGCAGGATGGCAATCGATAGCATGAAAACCATATCAAGCCTTATTCAACCAAGGTTTACTAAAAACTAAAAAAGATTGTATGGAAAGCATAGGATTAGAGCTATGGGATAAAATTATCATAGCGGTCTACCTAGTCGGTATTGTAGTTTATGGAATAAAAAAAGGTAAACAAGAAAGCTCGGAAGACTACTTCCTAGCCGGCAGAAACATGGCTTGGCCCATTGTTGGTATTTCGCTTTTTGCAGCCAATATTGGTTCAAATACACTGATTGGCCTCACCTCAGATGCCTTTCAAACCAACGTAGCCGTTTATAACTATGAGTGGATGGCCGCAGTAGTATTGGTCATCTTCGGTTTGTTCTTCCTCCCCTTTTACCTCAAGTCTAAAGTTTATACCATGCCTGAGTTCCTCGAACGCAGGTACGATACCCGAACTAGGTACCTTTTCTCAGGTATCACCATTATTGGTAACGTTATCATCGACACAGCCTCTGGCTTATATGCTGGTAACCTGATTCTTAAAATAATATTCCCTGACTATCCTTCATGGATGATCATCGCTTTTTTGGCCGTTGCAGCTGCGGCTTATACCATTCCAGGAGGGCTTTCATCAGTTGTACATACTGAAGTAATTCAGGCCGTATTACTGATCTTCGGTTCTTGTCTTGTAACTTATTTTGCCTTCGACCAAGTGGGTGGATGGCAGGCCATGGTAGATGGATTGAATAATCTAAACGCTGCTGGTGAATTAGAAAAAGATTCGAGTGAGGTATTATCACTGATTCGGCCCAATTCCGATGAAGCCATGCCTTGGCTCGGCCTTGTCTTAGGTGTTCCTCTTTTAGGCTTCTATTTCTGGGCCAACAACCAGTTTATGGTTCAACGGGTACTTTCAGCCAAAGACTTAAACCATGGTAGATGGGGAGCCCTTTTTGCAGGCTTGTTAAAGCTCCCTGTTCTTTTCATTATGGTTATACCAGGTGTTTTAGCTATTCTTCTTTTCAAAGATTTAGATGTTAGTTTCCTAAACTATAGTATTCCTGTAGAAGGAGGTTTTGCTACCTGTGCCAACTTGAGCGACTGCCCTAACATGACCTATCCGGTACTTATATATAAGCTATTACCAACAGGTATTTTAGGTCTAGTAATTGCGGGTTTATTGGCCGCTATGTCTTCCAGTATTTCGGCTACTTTGAACTCCGCTTCAACGCTAATTACCATGGACTTTGTGCAAAAAATTAAGCCAGATCTTACTTCAAAACAACTAGTAAGAGCAGGTCAAATTGCCACTTGCGTATTGGTAATATTAGCCGCTGCATGGGCTCCTATGATAGAAAGCTTCCAGTCTCTTTGGACGTACTTACAACAGATTCTAGGGTTTATTTCTCCTCCAATTGTTGCAGCATTCGTAATGGGCCTTTTCTATAAGAGATCAAATGCACATGGTGGATTTTGGAGTTTAGTGATTTCCTACTCTTTGGTAATTGTTTGGATCCTTTACTGCTTCTCAACATATGGAGGCATAAGCACAGACGCAACAGGAGTTCACTTCCTTTATATCGTTCCGGTTCTGTTCGTCATCGCTATTATTTTAAATGTGGCCATCAGTTTAGCTACACCGGCTCCTGCTGAGGATAAAGTAAGAGACATGACGTGGACTTCGAAAATTTATACGGAAGAAACCAAGGAATTGGTAGGCTTGCCTTGGTATAAGAATTACAGAGTGCTCTCCGTCTTACTCCTTATTGCCACGGCAATTATAGTCATTTGGTTTGCATAGAACCTTCAAGACCTCAGACATTTTATTAACGTCTGAGGTCTAACTTTTCCTATCAAGGTGCAACCGTTGCATTTAATTCCTTAGGCCGCTTTGTCAGTCAACAATTAAAGAAATACATTAGGCCGAATTTTGACAGTTCCAATAATAATTAATGTATAATCCAACCGCCCATATTGCTCTTAAATCTTTACAAAAAAAGGTTTTGGGGAAGACACCAACTCAAGATTTGGATGGCTTCGACCAAAGGTTGATTGCCCTTTTTTCAGACATCTACAGCAGATTTAAAAAGCTTTATGGAGATCATGAGCACTTCGAACCTGCTTTGGAACTACTCCTAAAGAAGATGCATGAAGCCTTTACCAAAAGGCCTAAACACCTGCTCGCTTCAGATGCTGATAGAGAAGCTAACCCTGGATGGTTTTGTAGTGAAGATATTGCCGCCATGATGCTCTATGTGGATCGATTCAATGGCAATCTCAAAGGCATTGTGGATAAGATTGATTATTTCGATGAGCTCGGTATCAATATGCTTCACTTAATGCCTCTTTTCGACTCTCCAAAATTTAAAAGCGATGGTGGCTATGCAGTGAGCAACTACAAAAAAGTTAACCCAAAATTCGGTACTAACGCAGACCTAAGTGCCGTAACTAAGGCACTCAAATCGTCCAATAAATTATTAATGCTGGACTTTGTAGTCAACCACACTTCTGATGAGCATGAGTGGGCCAAGAAGGCTAAAAAAGGAGATCAATTCTATCAAGACTTTTATTACACTTTTGAAGACCAGACCATTCCCTTGCTCTATGAGCAAGCCATGCCTGAAGTTTTTCCCGAAAGTGCCCCAGGTAACTTCACCCACAACAAGGAAATGGACAAATGGGTGATGACTGTCTTCAACAATTACCAATGGGATCTCAATTACACCAACCCTTATGTATTTGTTGAGATGCTCAACAATGTATTGGTTCAGGCCAATTTAGGGGTTGATATCTTCCGGATGGATGCTGTTGCCTTTGTTTGGAAACAAATGGGAACAAGCTGCCAAAACTTACCCAATGCCCATGAGGTACACCAACTATTTAAACTTTGTACACAAGTAGTAGCTCCGGGGGTGGCTTTTTTGGCTGAAGCCATTGTTTCGCCAGAAGAAATTGTGAAGTATTTCGGCACTTCAGAGGTTTGGAGCAATGAACACGATATGGCCTACAATGCCACACTGATGGCCTTACTCTGGAACTCTATCGCCACGCGAAGCACTAGGGTAATGAAAGCCAGCTTGAGAGATAAGCCCAAGAAACCAAAAGGCACTACTTGGGTAAATTACGTGCGCTGCCATGATGATATTGGAATGGGCTTTGAAGACAGACACATTCAAGAATCGGGTTTTGACCCGGGGCCTCATAGAAAATTCCTTACCCAATTCTTTACAGGAGACTTCCATGGTACCTTCGCCAAAGGCATGCCTTTTATGTACAACCCTAAGACAGGTGATGCACGAATCTCTGGAAGTTTAGCTTCTTTGGCCGGTTTAGAACAGGCCCTCTCTGAAGGGAATGATCTTGCTATTAAAAGATCAGTGGCAAGAATAAACTTACTGCACAGCATCATTCTTGCTTTTGGTGGAATTCCTGTCATTTATTCAGGCGATGAAATTGCAATGATCAACGACTATTCTTTTCTGGATGATCCTTCTAAAAGTGATGATAACCGATGGATACACAGGCCAATAATGGATTGGAAATTAGCTGAAAAAAGACTGAAGAAAGCCACAACACAAGGGCAGGTTTTTACGGCCTTAAAACAAATGATTAGCTTGAGAAAAACACTTTCAGAACTGGGCGATCACAACAATTTTAAATTAGTTGAAACCTCTAACGAACATGTTTTTGCTTTTGAAAGAAGTTGGAAGGGAAAAAGCACCTTGGTAATTGCCAACTTTAAAGATGATGATCAAACCATTTATGGTCATCTTGTATTTCCTCAGACCATGGTGAACCATTTTGCCATGAAAGACCAAATAACTGGGGAGAAAATTGAAATAAAAGAGGGGCGATTACACCTTGAACCCTATGAATTCTATTGGTTATCAAACGCATAACAAAATGAAAAAAATCTGGTGGAAAGAAGGAGTAGTTTATCAAATCTATCCAAGAAGCTACAACGATTCAAATAATGACGGTATCGGAGACATCCGTGGAATTATCGAGAAACTAGATTATATCAAATCACTTGGTGTAGACATCATTTGGCTTTGCCCAGTTTACGAATCGCCTAATGATGACAATGGCTACGATATTTCTAACTACAGAGGTATAATGCCAGAATTCGGCTCAATGGCCGACTTCGATGAGCTGTTAGATGGTATTCATACCAGGGGAATGAAGCTAGTCATGGATTTGGTGGTAAACCACAGTTCTGATGAGCATCAATGGTTTACCGAATCTAGAAAATCTAAAGACAACCCTTATCGCGATTACTACATCTGGAAACCAGGTGTAAACGGAGGTCCGCCCAATGATTGGGAAGCATTCTTCGGAGGCTCAGCTTGGGAGTATGATGAAATTACGGAAGAATATTACCTCCACCTATTCACCAGAAAGCAACCTGACCTGAATTGGGAGAATCCGAAAGTAAGAAAAGAGGTACAAGACGTTGTTAAATATTGGTTCGACAAAGGAGTTGACGGATTTAGAATGGATGTGATTTCACTCATTTCTAAAAGACCAGAATATGCCAATATGGTTTCTCCTGTATTTGAAGAAACAATTGCTAAGCAGTATGCCAATGGACCTAGAATTCATGAGTTTTTAAAAGAACTCAATAAGGAAGTTTTGAGTAAATACGACATCATGACGGTGGGCGAAGGCCCAGGCATTACGCTAGATCATGGGCTGAAATATGTAGGAGAAGATGCAGAAGAACTCAACATGGTGTTCCACTTCGACCACATGTTTATAGATATGGGAGCTGGAGGAAAATTCGACCCCATACCTTATGACTTGGTTGAATTCAAAAACATCTTCAATCGCTGGGATGAAAAACTAAAAGACAAAGGCTGGGGCAGCATTTTTCTAGGTAATCATGATTTTCCGCGAATAGTTTCTCGCTATGCCAACGATGGAGAGCATCGCCAAGAAGCAGCAAAACTGCTGGCTACTATGCTCCTCAGCATGAGAGGCACTCCCTATATCTATCAAGGCGATGAAATTGGAATGAGCAATGTGGCTTTCCCAACTACTTATGATTATCGCGATATTGAAACCATCAATTATTTTAAAAGCCTAGAGTTGAAAGGTGAAAACCCGCTGGACCATATTCACAATGTGCATAAGATGGGAAGAGACAATGCCAGAACCCCAATGCAATGGAACGATGAACCTAATGGTGGCTTTTCAATTGTAGAGCCATGGATTAAATCGAACCCTAACTATGAAGAAATCAATGTAGAAAGTCAGGAAAGAAGTAAATATTCTATCTTAAACTTCTACAGAAAGATGGTCCAATTCCGAAAGGAGAACCCAACACTCGTCTATGGTGACTATGAGTCTATCCTGAACGAACATCCGCAGATCTCTGCTTACAAAAGATGGGACAATGAAAACGAGTTTATGGTGGTGCTCAATTTCTCTGATCAGGAAATAGATTTTGAACCCATTATAACTGGACTGGAATTGTTAATTTACAACTACGAAGACGCGACTGAAGATCTTTTAATGAGGCCATGGGAGGCAAAGATTTTTAGAATAAATGATTAA
>CAYGKL010000091.1:0-14134 GCA_964350505.1 uncultured Roseivirgaceae bacterium
AGGCAAAGCGTATTGGCTGCTCCTCCACCAATCAACCAAATGTCCTTTCCCTTCTCTCTTTTTAATTCTGTAATTCTCTGTGCATGATCTGATGAAATAAAAGTTGCATTTTCATCTTTCACCAACTCCTTATTTCGAGTAATCACATAATTGGTCTTGTCTGCATATGGAAAAGGCATATCGAAACCCAACAACTGTTGGTAGGTAGCATTCCCCATGATTGTGGTGTCAATCGACTGGACGAACTCAGTATATCCATAGTCTTGATCTTTGGGGTGTTGAATGGTTTCTAGCCAGCCAACACCTCCCTGAGTATCGGCAATTTTGCCATCAAGGCTTATGGCGATGTAAGCAATAAGTTTTCTCATTGAATAGCGTATCTGAGTATAGTTTTCAATTTACTCATTTCTGTTTTAGTAGGGTTGGAAAGATAAATTTCACGATGCTTGCCGATCACATCAAAACCTTCACGATTTGCAAATTATAAAAGCTTCTCAATGGACGCTTGCTCTTTAAAGTATGAACCAATATGTAAGACTTGAATACTCAATACCTCATGGATCTCCTCAAATCTCAATTGGTGATTTGACGGTAGTTTCTCAGCAGAAACTAATACATTTATGGCTTCTTAAAACGAAAAAATTACTGGTGGCAAGTGGTAACCATCCATGATGAAGTAGCCCTTACCGGCCTCCCACCCAATGGGTACTTCTGCTTTTTCCAGGGCACGCATATCGCGAAAGACTGTGTGCAGACAGATCTCAAACCTATTGGCAACTTCTTACGCATTGGTGAGCTTCTTGAATAAAGATGAATGAGCATTGCGGTGAGTCAATCTATTGGTTTCACAATGCTGGATATGAATATTGAAAATCTCTCTTAAGCTTCTTTTCTCAAGTTCGCTTTGTTTTCACTCAGGAAATCGGGCAGTCTTTTTACCGCAGCCATTTCCCTCATTTTTATTCGAGTTTCTTCCGCAGGGAATCCAAAATACGTTTTATTCGGCTCAAGATCCTTGGAAGCAACAGCTCTGCCTTGTAGTACTGCTCCTTTTCCAATTCGAATTCCACTTACTGTTCCTACTTGTCCCCAAAGTGTAACATCATCCTCCATAATTACGCAGCCGGAAATACCACACTGCGAAGCAATCAAACAGTTTTTTCCAATGACAGTATCATGGCCAATTTGAACAAGGTTATCTATTTTGGTTCCAGTTCCAATGCAAGTGCTCGCAGTCACGCCCTTATCTATAGTGCAGTTAGCACCAATTTCCACATCATCCTCAATTACTACGCTACCTCCTGAAAGCAATCTTTTGTAACCTGTTGTCTTCTTCTTATAATAAAACCCATGCGACCCGATTACTGTACCGCTTTGTATCACCACGCGATCACCAATAGTAATATCTCCTAAAAGTGAAACCCCAGGAAATATGGTGCAATCATTTCCTATCGAAACGTTTTCTCCAATAAAAACAGAGTCAGCAATTTGACAATTAGCTCCAACACTTAGCGGCTTACTTGATACTGGTTTAGATTTTGAGCCAAAATGCTGAATCAAAAAATTAAAGGCCTCAAAAGGTTCATCACAAAGAATCAGTCCTTTAGACTCAGGCGCAAAATGCTCTCTCTCAATAAGAATAATGGAGGCTTCTGAGTTTAAGGCCTTTTGATAGTATTTAGGATGATCTACAAAAACCACTTGGTTAGGCTGAATACGGTGGATTTCGTTTAATCCATCTGCCCATGATTCTTCATTCCCAGAGGTTCGCGCATTTAACATTTGCCCCAACTCTTGAAGCGAATACTTACGATTAAACTTCATATTTTAATATTGATTGCAATTCTAATTTAAACAGCTTAAGATAGTAAGGCTCAACAGAAAAATAACTCCAATCCTAACAAAGAACTTAGATTAATATTTACCTACCCGCAGAGTAGCAATAAACCCGTACCCTTAGAGTTTTCAAGAAAACTACCAAGTCTGTCTTCAATGTCCGAAGCACAAATTACCAGAATATCCGTATCATTGCGAAATGTGGTTAGACCATCTGATCTTATTTTTAGGCTGGTTATTATTCTATGGAATACATAGTGCTTTGGCTTCTGAAAAAGTGAAGACAAGTATACCAATAAGCGCTAGAATTTATAGGCTACTTTATAATTTCATCAGCACCGTTTTATTCTTTAGCCTCCTGTTACTTGGCGCCATGATCTACAGTGTTTTGCTTTTCCCTCCATCAGACGTAAACAATTATCTCGGTTTAATGCTGGCGGCCGTAGGGCTATTCGTGATTAAAAGGGCGTTTAGGAACTACAACACAAGGGCCTTTTTAGGATTAAAAAAGAGCCTCCATGAAGAATTAAAAACGGAGGGGATTCAAAGCAAAATACGACATCCATTATACACGGGCACAATCTTATTGGTAATTGGCTATGTGCTTTTCAACCCTCTATTAACCAGCCTAGTCATTTTAGTAGCACTGTTGGTTTACCTGCCATTCGGCATTCATTGGGAAGAGAAGAAGCTCATAAAACTTTACGGTGAAGCATATGAGGAATACCGAAAGCAGGTTCCAGCACTTATCCCATCCTTCAACCTAAAAAAGCGATCCGTTTGAAGCAAAAAATCTTCACTTATGTAGCCTTTTTTGGTTTAACCCTTGTTCTGATCGGTATCTTCAGCAGATTTATTTCCTTTATTTCGGGAGACGTGCGCACCGGAATGTTCATCATAGGTTTTGCATTGATGCTTCTTGGCACCATTTGGAAAGTGGTTTTAGAAATGCAGGAGCGGGAAGAGTAGATGGTTAAACGCCTTTATTAATCTTTGTATTTGCCTATCTTCCATCAATTTAGAACCTTTGTCCAATAGAGACTCTAAACAAAATTTTCATGCGAGCTTATTTTTTGAAGTGCCTGATTTTGTTGACTTTGCTTTCCGCAATCTCATCATGTTCCGATCAGTCTGAGCAACCTAAAGACACCCTTTTTCAGTTGCTAACCCCAGCTCAATCCGGTATCGATTTCAACAATGTAATGAAAGAGTCTAAAGAGATCAACCTCCTGAACTTTGCGCCAATTTACAACGGTGCTGGCCTAGCGGTTGGCGACTTTAATAACGATGGTCTGGAGGATCTTTTCTTCGCAGGTAATATGGTCTCTAGTAAGCTGTACCTGAATAAAGGAGCCATGCAGTTTGAAGACATTACAGCACCAGCTGGCGTTGGCACCGATGTTTGGTGCAATGGTGTTTCAGTTGTTGACATCAATACCGATGGCCTTTCCGACATCTATATAACAGTTTCTGGGCCGAACCAAGCAACAAGGAAAAACCTTCTTTTCATCAATCAGGGAGATTTAACTTTCAAAGAAGAGGCCGAAAAATATGGTTTGGCAGATGATGGATATTCTACGCACAGTGCCTTCTTCGATTATGACCTAGACGGTGACCTAGATATGTACCTGCTGACTTATGGCAATAATGAAGGCACCGACTTAAAAATGGTGAACAAAAAAATTGTGGACGGCAGCTCCTTCTCAAATGACAAACTTTTCAGAAATGAAGGAAACGGCACCTTTAAAGATGTAACTATTGAAGCTGGTATTCTCATTGAAGGCTATGGCCTTGGCTTGGCGATTAATGACCTTAATAATGACCTGTACCCTGACATTTATGTGAGTAATGACTTTCTATTCGATGACATTGTTTACATCAATAATGGAGATGGCACATTCACTGACCAAGCCAAAGATTACCTGAAGCATACTAGTCAATTTGGAATGGGAGTGGATATGCAAGATTTCAATAATGACTTAATGCCAGACATTGTGCAGGTAGACATGATGCCTGAAGATAATTACAGACAAAAAAAGATACTTGGCCCAATGGCTTTTGACTTCTTTAACTTATCTATTAAAGAAGGTTATACGCCTCAGTTTATGAGGAACTCGCTTCAACTCAATCAGGCAGAAACAGGCTTTTCGGAGATTGGTCAGTTTGCTGGCATCGATGAAACCGACTGGAGCTGGGCTCCTGTGTTTGCCGATTATGACGCTAACGGTCAGAAGGATCTGATCATTACCAATGGCTTCAGGAGGAATGTAACAGACTTCGACTTTAGAAATTATGTGAGGGAGCAATTAGAAATTGCGAATAAAAAAGGAGATGACCCTGATGAAGTAGCATTGGCCATTGTGCAAAAGACCAATGACATTAAACTGGCTAACTATGCTTATGCCTCCAATGGCGACCTCACTTTTAGCGATAAAACTAAAGACTGGGGTTTAGGAGCACCCACCTGGTCGAACGGAATGGTTTATGCCGACTTCGATAATGATGGTGATTTAGACCTTGCCATTTCTAACATTGACGATGTTGCCTACATCTATAAAAACACCTTAAATAATACTAGCTCTAAGCCTAACTATCTAAAAGTAACCTTTAACGGAACTAACGAAAACCCAGAAGGCATTGGCAGTAAAATCATAGTGAAGCAAGGTGCTGCTCAGCAATTGTATTATCAGTCGAAAACGAGAGGCTACCTATCTAATCTAAGTGCTATAGCTCATTTTGGGCTAGGCCAAGATTCAACGGATGTTGAAGTAGAAGTGATTTGGCCGAATGGATTGAATGAGACTAAAATAGTTACAGCTAATGGCACTGCAGCATTCAATATTGAGGATGCCTCTCCTATGGAGCAACCCTCCAAAATTATTTTAGAGAGCGAAAATTTGGCCTCAAAGTATAGCCTTGATCATATGGCAAAAGAAGATGACTTTGTTGACTTTTATTATGAGCCTCTATTACCACATAGGTTCTCGCAAAATGGACCAGCGCTAGCGGTCGGAGATATCAATGGTGATGGTTTAGAGGATCTCTTTGTAGGCGGATCTTCTACCAATCCTAACCATCTATTCATTCAAGGGAGAAACGGTATGTTCCGTAAGAAAGTATTCATTACTGATAAAAAAGAAGAAGACACTGCTGCCTTATTCTTCGATGCAGATGGTGATGGGGACTTAGACTTATATGTCTGCTCTGGTAGCAATCAATTTGTGAAGGGAAGTGATGAGTATCAAGACAGGTTGTATGTAAATGATGGTAGGGGTAACCTTACGCTAGCCACTGAGGCTCTTCCAAAAATGCTGACAAGTTCTTCAGTTGTAAGAGCTACTGATTATGATAATGATGGTGACTTAGACCTCTTTATTGGAGGAGCATTGAGCCCGAGAGAATACCCTTTGCCTGGCACTTCCTACATTCTTAACAATGAAAATGGGAAGTTTACAGATGTTACTGAGTCGTTAAATGTTGAACTGAAAAACATCGGCATGGTGAAAGATGCCCAATGGGCAGATATGAATGGCGATGCTAAAACTGACCTTGTACTAGCTGGTGAATTCATGCCAATTACAGTACTCACACAAGGTGAAAATGGCTTTGTGAACGAAACAGAATCTCTAGGATTAGCACAGACCTCGGGTTGGTGGAATACTTTGGAAGTTACAGATATCGATGGAGATGGCCAGTTAGATATAATGGCTGGAAATTTAGGTCTTAATACTAAATACCAGGTTTCACCTAGCGAACCTTTGAGCATTTACGCAAAAGACTACGATAGCAATGGAATGATAGACGCCATCATGAGTTGCTATATACAAGGCGAACAGCACATGTTGCATTCTAAAAGTACGTTGGAGTCACAAGTCGTTGCATTTAAGAAAAGATTCCTCAAGCATGAACCTTTTGCTCTGGCAACATTTAATGAAATTCTCCCTCCTGCCAACAGGCAAGGTGCGTATGTAAGACATGTTCAAACTTTTCAGCATACTGCCTTCTTCAACAGAGGTAATTCATTCGAATCGAAAGTGCTTCCAAAGGCAACACAAATTGCCCCTTTGCAACAGATTATAAAGTATGACGGTAGTTATTTCCTCAGTGGCAATGACTACTCTACTGAAGTTACTGTGGGCCAATACGATGCAAGCAGGGGATTTGAGATGCGCTATAATAGCCAAAAGGGAGAATTAGAATTGGTGCCTAATTCCAAATACAAGGCACTGGGGGATATTAAAAAAGCAGTTGAAATTCATGTGAAAAATCAACTGCTTCTAGTTCATGGTGTCAATAACAACACCTTATATGTTCAAGAAATCGAAGAGAAGTAATTACTCTTCTTCGTCTGAACCTCCTTTTAATTCTCCCAGATCATCACGATCTCTGAGTTTTTTATCATCAACATTTTTGTTGAGAAACTCATTGATTCTATCAATCGGCAAACTCTTTTGAATTTCTCCGAATGAATCGATATTCAGTTCAAGGCCATCCAATTCTTTAGCTACCCTTGGTTTATCTTCAGACTTTTTCTTTGCCATAATTTTTTAGTTTAATTCAAGGTTTTTGCAGCATTATCAATTCTTGCAACTACCTCAGGAGCACCAAGAATTGTTACTATTTCCATCAGGTCTGGACCACCAGCTTGCCCAGTTAGAGCAAGTCTCAATGCTGGCATTACTTTACCTAGTGGCATTTCATCTCTTTGCAATACCTCTACTAATAACTCTTTTGCTGCCTCAGGGTTCAATGCCTCAAGATCCTTGAGCTCAGCTGCAAATTCAACAAGCTTATCGGAAATTTCTTTACCCCATTTCTTGCTGGCAATTTTCTGATCGTAATCAGATGGAGCAACAAAATAGAATTTTCCAGCTTCAGGCATTTCCTGAACAAAGGTGACTCTTTCTTTTAAAGACAGTGCAATAGTTTTAGCTCTGGCTTTCTCAATTGGCTGATCTAATAGATCAATGAATTTGTGGGTCAATTCATCATCATTCATGAACTTAAGATATTGCTGATTGAACCACTTTGCTTTTTCAATATCGAATTTAGCTCCAGCCTTGTTGATCTTCTCCAGACTAAAGGCATCGATAAGATCACTCATATCGAATAGTTCCTTCTCTCCTCCTGGATTCCAGCCTAGCAATGCAAGAAAGTTAATGAATGCATCGGGCAAATAACCTGCTTCTCTGAAACCGACTGAAAGCTCACCAGATTCTGGATCTTTCCAATTCAATGGGAAAATTGGAAAGCCCAATTGATCGGCAGCTCTTTTGCTTAATTTACCATTACCATCAGGCTTGAGTAGCAGCGGTAAGTGAGCAAATTCAGGAGCATCCCAACCAAAGGCTTGGTAAAGCATAATATGTAGTGGCGCAGATGGCAACCATTCTTCACCACGGATTACATGCGTGATTTCCATCAAGTGGTCATCTACAATATTAGCCAAGTGATAAGTAGGCATTCCGTCAGATTTCATCAGAATCTTATCATCTAGAGTTGCTGTATTCACTACAACCCATCCACGAACAATATCTTTGAAACGAACATCTTCATTGCGAGGTAATTTAATACGGATCACATAAGGATCGCCAGCGTCAAGCTTTGCGGCAGTCTCTTCAGGAGAAAGCGTCAATGAATTGGTCATTTGCATGCGAGTAACCGCATTATATTGAGGATTAGCCACTCTGGCCTCTTTCAATCTATCACGCATCTCATCTAATTCTTCTGGAGTATCGAAGGCATAATAAGCCTTACCTTCATCCACCAATTGCTGAGCATGCTTCTGGTAAATCTCTTTTCTTTCAGACTGTCGATAAGGCGCAAAAGAACCACCAAAATCTACTCCCTCATCTGGAGAAATCCCTGCCCAGTTTAAAGCTTCTTTAATATACTCCTCAGCGCCAGGAACAAATCTATTCTGATCCGTATCCTCTATTCTTAGAATAAATGTGCCATTATTTTTCTTGGCAAAAAGGTAATTATAAAGAGCCGTTCGGACTCCTCCAATATGTAAAGCTCCTGTTGGGCTAGGGGCAAATCGCACTCTCACACTCATCGTCTTTTCTAAATTAGGCCGCAAATATATAAAGTCTCAAGCCAAGAATTGTTTGAAAGCCTAAAGATCGATGGCGATACAAGAAATCTCCACATTAACGTCTTTCGGCAAGCGAGCTACTTCAACCGTTTCCCTAGCTGGTGGCTCAGACTTAAAATACTGCCCATAAGCTTCATTGATGGTTGAAAACTGATTCATATCCTTGATGAAAATGCTGCACTTCACAATATTTTTAAATGACATTCCCGCTTCGGAAAGAATAGCTTCGATGTTTTTCATCACTTGGTGGGTCTCCTCTGTGATATTCTCATTGATCATTTCTCCAGTTACCTGGTCGAAAGGAATTTGACCTGAAACATATAATGTATTGCCTGCTTTAACTGCCTGACTGTATGGCCCAATTGGAGCCGGAGCCTGATTACTTACAATGATCTTCTTCGACATATTCGTTTAGTTTTATAGAATCGATACTTTTGTGACAAATTAGTGATTTATGAAGATTCTTGTGGTAGGAAGTGAAACTGAATTCAAAGAGTTTCAACTGAAATTTGGTGATATCCATGAACTCACCCACACAGGCAGCAGTGCTTCGATCAACTTAGAGGAGTTTGAGGTTGTCTTTGATTTCAAAATTGGTGACCATCCAGAGGAATTTGAAATCTATTCTGAAGAGGAAGGATTGAATGTCTTCATCAATGCACCGAAACTAAGTCTTGCAGAATTAGCTTTTTATCAGCCAGAAATCCTCTGCAACCTTTATGGCTTTAATGGTCTACCTACCTTCATTAATAGAGAAATTCTAGAAGTTTCAAGTCTGCATGATGACGAGGGTTTAAAATCTCTATGTAATGAACTGCAAACAGATTTTGAAGTGGTGAAGGACAGAGTCGGCATGGTTACACCTCGGGTAATCTTTATGATCATTAATGAGGCTTTTTATACGGTTCAAGAAGGCACTGCCTCTAGAGATGATATTGACAAAGGGATGAAGCTCGGAACGAATTACCCTTTTGGTCCCTTCGAATGGTTAGAAAAAATTGGTATTCAAAATGTCTATGAAACCTTAGAAGCAATATACGAGGACACAAAAGAAGAGCGGTACAAAATCTGCCCGCTCTTAAAACAGGAATATCTTATCAGTCAATAATTACTCTACTGTAACAGACTTCGCTAAGTTTCTAGGTTGATCTACATTACAACCTCTCATCACCGCAATGTGATAAGACAATAACTGTAATGGAATCACAGAAATAAGCGGCATCAAGGCTTCATGAGCTGCAGGCACTTCAATCACGTGATCAGCCATACCAACAATCTCAGTATCTCCTTCAGTTACTACTGCGATCACTTGCCCTTTTCTTGCCTTTACTTCCTGAATATTGGATACAATCTTTTCGTAAGAACCATCCTTGGTGGCAATAAATACCACTGGCATATTCTCATCGATCAGTGCAATCGGCCCGTGCTTCATTTCTGCCGCTGGGTATCCCTCAGCATGGATATATGATATCTCTTTCAGCTTTAATGCACCCTCCAATGCCACAGGGAAGTTATATCCTCTTCCTAGATAAAGGAAGTTAGTAGCATTCTTAAATTTTTCCGCAATAATCTCAATTTGAGCATTAAGGTCTAGACACTTGGCCACTTTGTCTGGCACAGCATCTAACTCCACCAACAGATTTCTATATACGCTCTCTTTCAAAGTGCCCTTCTTATTAGCAATCATTAATGCCATCATAGTGAGGACTGAAATTTGAGCAGTGAAAGCCTTGGTACTTGCTACACCTATTTCAGGACCAGCATGGGTATAACTACCTGCATGAGTCGCTCTTGGAATGGAGCTTCCAACAACATTACAAACCCCAATGATAGTTGCTCCTTTACTTTTTGCTAAGTCAATGGCAGCTAAGGTATCAGCTGTTTCACCCGATTGAGAAATCGCGATCACCACATCTTTCTCGCCAACAACTGGGTTTCGATATCTAAATTCAGAAGCATATTCAACTTCTACTGGAATTCGGCAGAACTCCTCAAAGATATATTCTGCTACTAAGCCAGCATGCCAAGAGGTACCACAGGCAATGATTAAAATTCTATCAGCATTAGAAATTTTCGTGGCATAGTCGTGAATGCCCCCCAAATGAAGGTGCCCTTCTTTAGAGTTTAATCGGCCTCTCAAACAGTCACCAATTGAGCGTGGCTGTTCAAAGATTTCTTTTAACATGAAATGCTCATATCCACCTTTTTCAATGGCTTCTAGTTCCATATCTACAGTTTGTACATATGGCTTCATTTCAACATCTTCAATATTTTTTATAGTGAGATGGTTGTTTTCAATAATAGCAATCTCTTGGTCATCTAGATAAACGACCTCATTTGTGTATTCGATAATTGGAGTGGCGTCAGAAGCAAGAAAAAACTCGTCTTTACCCAGCCCTACAACCAGTGGACTTCCTTTTCTGGCAGCAATGACTAATCCAGGATTCTCAGTAGAAAGTATAACGATAGCATAAGCTCCAATTACTTTGGTTAAGGCAAGTCTTACAGCTTCGGCTAAATCAACCTTAGTATTTTCATAAATATCTTCGATGAAATTGATGAAAACTTCTGAGTCGGTTTCACTCTTAAACGAATACCCCCGTGAGGATAGCTCTGTTTTTATCGCAGCATAATTTTCAATAATTCCATTATGAATCATTACCAACTTACCACTATTCGAAACATGTGGGTGAGCATTGCTATCACTCGGAACTCCATGAGTAGCCCACCTAGTATGCCCGATACCTACGTGAGCGTCAAGCTTTTTATCCTTAGCAAAATCATGTAAAGTAGATACTTTACCCTGTTTCTTGTAGACATTTAGTTCTTCATCGAGAAGCGCCACACCGGCACTATCATAACCTCTATATTCCAGCCTTTGAAGACCTTTAATGATAATAGGATATGCTTTCCTATGGCCTATATATCCAACAATACCGCACATGTGCTCTTTTTTTTTAGAAAAATAATAATAAAATGAGGGTCTACCTTAACTCCGAGTAGAAAACCTTTAAGTTAATTTTAGACTTGTCAATTGCAAACCCCCTTAAAGTAGAATTCATATCAATCGGGTAGAGAAAATATTCATTCCTTCTAAAAGTATCCTGATAATAAGCATTGACAAATGACGTGATAGAAGCTGAATATATTCTTGTCTCAGGATCATATCTTAACTGAATAGGCGCATCGCTTGATAGTTGATTTACCCCATCACGTTGTATCGATCTAAACGATGTTCCACTTCTAATCCGAGTATTTCTTTCATCAGTCAAATATACAAGTATCGAGATTGGCAATGTGGTTATGTTAACATCATCATCAATTGGTCCAACTTCCAAAAATGCGGAATTGATTATCGCTCCCTTAATTTCATCACTGAAAGCTTCTAAAGAAGAAAAGTTAATTTTGGTTACCAAGCCTGTTCCAGAATTAACAGCCACGGTGTTGGTATTATATTCAATGTTGGTGTCTTGTACAACTGAGAAGTCTGTTCCACTCCTGTCGTAAGTAGTTCCAAAGAAGTAGGGCATTGAAAATCCGTTGAGCTCAAATCTTTTTGGTTCAAGGAGTGTGTTATCTTCGTTGGGCTCATTATAATAAACGAGTATTCTAAAATTAATGCTTGGATCAATCCCGAAAAAGTTGCCTTGATCGCTAAATCCTTTAACAGCTATACCGGGAAAGTATTGATTAAAATTCTCTTGACTTTCAAAATTTGAACTACTGCTCTTTAAACCATCAAAGAACTCCAAACCCCATGCATCGTCTCCAATGATGGTGTAAACAGAGTCTGCTTTGTCTATCGAAAAATTTCCTGATGCCAACACTTGTTGATCGTATTGAAGACTGTTAGAAGACACATATAAAGTATCTTTAAACTCTTCTGATATTCGATGTAACTCAAGGCTCAAGGCTCTATTACTAGCAGAAGTATCATGCAAATAACTAACACTAAACTCCACTCTTATGGAATCATAAGCAGCGGCATCATCAAATGTCGGAATGTTACCTACCCTAGCATTTATGCCAATGTAACCTGTAGAATTGATCTGCCCATAAGGCAAGTCTTGAATAACCCCTACTAAAAATCGTGCTTGGAAAGCAGTTATCACTGAATCAAGTTGAACTACTGAACTAGCAATATCTATATCTCTTGAAACAAACTCCACAGGCGCTACATCATCTGATGCCAACCCAAAGCTACCCTTCTCCTCACAAGAATTGAAAACTGCGAGGCACAATAAGAGCGCCCCACAATTCCTAATCTTAACCAACAAGTTCATTATATAAGTTGTAGTACGAATCTAAAAAGTTATCGTCCTTCTCTATAGTGCTAACGGTTTTCTGCTTTTCAATTTCTTCAAGCAATAAATTCAGGCTTTCGCTCACTTCTTCTTCTGCGCGTATGACGGCATCGGCATATTGAGCACCTGTTTTAATGAATCCTGCAAAGTCGGCAGACTTTAAGTTTTCAAGCATGCTATCAGTAATATCCATCATCTTCACTTTATCCAACAAGTCTTTATCAAACTGGTGAGCAAAAGAATTATTATAAATAGTGAATACAGATTTCGTGTCCTGAAAGAGAGGATCGTTTTTGTATGTAGTTTTTAAATACATTGGAATCAAACTGGTCATCCAGTCATTACAATGAACAATGTCGGGTGTCCAACCTAGTTTCTTGACAGTTTCCAAAACTCCTTTACAGAAGAAAATTGCTCTTTCGTCATTGTCCTTGTAGAAGTTGTCATTCTTATCGAAGAAGACCGACTTTCTATGGAAGTAATCTTCATTATCGATAAAATAGACCTGAAGTTTTGCATTAGGTATCGAAGCTACCTTTATTACTAATGGCTTTTCTTCATCGCCAACAGCAATATTGATACCTGATAACCTCACAACTTCATGTAACCTATTCTTTCTCTCATTGATGAGACCGAAACGAGGAACTAAAATCCTAATCTCCATGCCTCTCTCTTGCATGGCTTGAGGCAATTTGCGCACAAAATCTGCAACAGCTGAAGTTTGAAGAAAAGGGTTAATCTCACTCGCTACGTAAAGAATCCTTAATTTTGACATATTTATTGGAATTTAATGAAACCTCTTTGCTAAAAAGAAGCACAAAAGTACGGATTTTTGGTCAAAATTCCTTCAAATGAACGAAAAAGGCTAAGAAGTCTTTTAGACTGGCTCGTTAATATTGGTTAATCTATTATGAAAGTTTGTTATACAATACAGGAGATTAGGGAATGCCTTTTGAGTTTACGCCTTAAAAAGCATATTGGCTTTGTGCCAACTATGGGAGCGCTTCACAATGGGCATATCTCTTTAATTAAATCTTCAAAACGGGACACAGAGATTACAGTTGCTTCTATTTTCGTAAACCCAGCACAGTTCAACAATCTCCAAGATCTCAAAAAGTACCCAAGAACTATTGAGAGCGACCTTCAGAAATTAGAGGCGAATGGTTGCGACTTTGCCTTCGTTCCAAGCACCGAAGAGATGTATCCCTCGAAGCCAGAAATTAAAATCGATTTAGGTCCAATTACAAGAGAGTTGGAAGGTGCTTTCCGCCCAGGACACTTTGACGGTGTCGGTCTCGTGGTCTCAAAGCTCCTTCATATCATTCAACCTCAAACTGCATTCTTCGGACAAAAAGACATTCAGCAGTACTTTGTGGTTAAGAAGTTAATTGATGAACTTAATTTTCACGTTACTCTTCAGATGGTTTCTACCGAAAGAGAACCTAATGGCTTAGCCATGTCCTCAAGAAACACAAGGCTTTCAGATTCCCAGAGAGATGAAGCAAGCCTCTTGTACAAGTCACTTTCTATTGCTAAGGAACTTATTCTCACAAAACAGGACGTGGCAATAGCCAAAAACACTGTGCAAGAACTTTTTCAAAAGTCAGAACGTTTGCAACTCGAATATTTTGAAGTAGTAAACACCAAGAATTTTAAACCATTAACAAACATTGAGGATTTAGAAAAAACAGCGATGTGTATAGCGGCAGAAATTGGAGAAGTGAGATTGATAGATAACTTACTCTTAATTTCTTAGCTTTGCGCTCGTTTTTGGGGAGAAGACATGCAGATAGAAGTTTTTAAATCGAAGATTCACAGAGCCAAGGTCACACAGGCAGAACTACATTATGTGGGCAGTATCACCTTAGATGAGTCCTTAATGGATGCCGCAGATCTT
>CAYGKL010000092.1:0-13819 GCA_964350505.1 uncultured Roseivirgaceae bacterium
TATGCCTATCAACCAACCTTGTCTTAGCCTCAAATTGCGACTCTTAGAACAAAAAAGGGTATAGGACATAAAATCCAGAAGCAATACGATTAAAAATATTCGTGTGCTCAATTTCTCCCCTTTCAGGGGAGATACAGAGGGGTGAGCACACGGTGACTTCCCGAAAAGTCTCATAGTCAGCCAGTTTGGGAGATTGGTCTGGAAAAACGGCTGAGTATAGTTGACTACGAAAAACTGATTAGCAACAAAGACTACATCTCCATAGACTCTCCTATTGCTCAAGCCTTAAAACTAAAAAGGCTGCCATTTCTGACAGCCTCTAAAGTTTTACTCAGCTAACCACTCCACTGCCAGCTCATCGTCTACAAAGAGGCGCATTTCTCTGAAACCCGCACTCAGACAATGATTCTCCCACTGCTTATAACCTCTTACATCTTCCCTCACAACAACTGCACGCTTGTAAGAGTTAGCTATTCCTAGCTGAGCAAGCTCTTGAGAAAGGCATTGCATGTCCTGCTCATCAGCCTTAAGGTTCGCCTCTCGCAAATCAGTTAAAACTCTCTTCAACCCATTCTGATTTGCAATCCTACCAACTTCCTCAAAATACCTCTTAGCTATCTCTTTAGTTAAATCTCCTTTAACCTTGCCGGACACTAAATTTAAACCTTCAACCACTTCAACCTTAAACATTTCTATCCCCTCCCTCAAAAGCGGGTGCAAAGGTAGGGACTTTCAGTAGAAAAACAAACCTTACTTATTAATTATCAGATAGTTACACCATATTCTGCAACTAGCGATTGCATAAAAACTATAGTACTCAAATGAATGGATTGAACTTAGAATCGATGGTAAAAACAAGAAACCTCCGAATAAATACTATATCTATAAAACGCGGCACATCATACATCTCACACTGCCACCACCAAACTTCTCAATTGTAGGTATTTGCACCGTAACAATTTTAGAGAACTTGGAGAGCTGTTCAATTTGAGATTCTGTGAGACTATCATAAGCCGTTTGTGACATGATTAAACTTGAACTTCCAAAATGATCCATTACCTCCAGCATATTACCAGCAAAGGCATACATCTGGTCCATTGTGATCTCTACCACCTCATGGCCCGTTTCTTTGAGCGTTTTTATCACATCAAAGCGCTGATCTACCAAAATGGACTCTGCACAGATCACGGCATACTGGTTAGCAATACACATTACTACATTGGTATGATAAACTGCCAAACCTTCCTTGTTGAAGGATTCAAAAAGCACCGCCTCATAACCATTGATTTCGCAGAGTTTGTCTAAAACATCTCTATCTGTTCTAGAAGAAAGACAAGCATATGCCAAGTCATTTGTATAGTCAATCACCACGCTGCCGGTGCTTTCGAGAAATTTACCTTCTTCCTCATATTTCGAAATATCAATGACCTCGCTTACCACTATGCCTTCATCGACTAATCGATCAAGTAGATCTATTCTTCGCTCCCATCTTCTATTTTCAGCCATCATGGGGTAAAGAATTACCCGTCCATCGTGAAAGGAGACCCAATTATTGGGGAAAACAGCATTCGGCTTCTTTGGTTCTTTAGTATCGTCAATCACCAGTACCTCAATTCCACTGGCTTTGAGTGTATCCACGGCCAAGTCAAATTCTTCAACCGCACTCTGCTGAACAGCATCGAATTGCTCCGCCCCCTCGGTTTGTTGAAAGGAGTTAGTCTTTGCCGTTGAGGGATCGTAACCAAAATTGGCAGGACGAACCATTAAGATTTTAGCCGCAGCTTGCTTCATATTAATTCTTTAGAAATCTCTTACTTAACCCGAAACCGAGCAATAGATTGAAGTTACCATTCGACAAGCCTGTTCCCCCATAGAAGTCTACTTGAACACTTGAGTTGAGCAGATATGTCAAGCCAGCATCCATCGCATGATCGCTTCTTCCTTGGCTTGGAAATGACCCGTAAGATTCGATGAAAACACCAAGTTTTTCATTTACAGCTTGACCCAACACTAGGGTATAGAATGGAGTGGAATTCTCAGCCCCATCGGTCATGGTAAAACCAACATTCGAAGAGATAGAGAATTTGTTGCCAATATTGGCATCAACCGCCATTCTAATATCAGTTTGAAGACCGTTCCCGGTTTCTTCAAATAGGCCGCCACCTGTGGCTACGATCAAGCCTACATCTGGGAACTTTGGATTGTTTTTGACAAGCTTGAATTTAGCGCCAATTAAAGTAGGAGCGAACACCACATCGTTTGAAAAAGCAGTGGCACCATCTACTCTCAATCTGCTTGTTGCGATCTCATGAAAAAACCTTAATTCTATTCGCTCAGAAATACCATACCTGAGCAAGGTATTGTTAAGAGAAAAGAGCTGGGTTCTATCAGTACCACCAAAATTGTTTTGTTGCGAAAACTCAGTCAACTGAAAACCAGACTCTAACTGAAATGCTCCAATCGGGACAATTGCTGAAGTGGTAGTTTGAGTTGGCCTATCGGTGTAAATATTTTGAGCCTTTAGCTGAACTGCTACAGTCAATAACAAGCCAAGCAACCTGAATACTTTGCCAAATAATTCCATAAAGCCAAAAATAGTCAATCACCCTTACGAAGTAAGTCCAAAAGCCTTTTTCTTGAAAGGTATTCTGTTTTCATAAGTTTTAGATGAAAACTTTCATCGAGCAGAACGAGAGTAGGAGTTACTGGCACCTGTCCTTCCTTACTAAACAGATAGGCTAAATCGTGATAAGCTTTATTGGCCTGTTTTTTAAATACTTTACCATCGAAAGTATAAGAAGCCTCATCTTCAATATCAATCTTAACTGACCAATATTCATCGTTGAGCTTAGAAAATATTTCAGTCTTAGAGAAGGCTTCTCTTTCCATTTTTTTGCAGTAGGTGCACCAATCCGCCTCAAGGAATACAATAATTGGCCTGCTTTCAACTTGCCATGCACTGTCTAGTTCCTGCATGTTCATCCACTTAACTTGAGCGGGAGCAAAGCATGGCATGAGAAGGAAAAATATGACCACTGTGCTCCTAGTCATTATTACTCAGTTTAATACTGAAGAAATAAGTTCTTGGTCGACCAGGGCCATAAATATAATCTGAATCGCGGGTGGGACCTATTTGAAAATCATCTTGATAACTATTGAAGAGATTCTGTATACCTCCACTTACATCAAAATGAAGATTCTTGCCAATATGAAAATGATATGATGCTTTGAAAGTAGCATCCCAAAAAGCCGAAGAATTCCTTAACACCAAGTTGCCATTGGATTGTAAAATCTCTGGCACCAGCATACCTCCCGTCAGAACATTCGATAAACTAAATTGCCAATCCTTTTCTGTTTGATAAGTAACATTCCCATAACCGTAAGCATTCGGCATTCTCATAAATCTTCTGCTACTCACCAACTGACCTTCGCTCGGCTGATCTGGTTCGAAAAGTATTTGCTCTTCCCTAAACCTTGTCTTTTGTATAGTTGCTCCAGTCTGAATAATCCAACGAGATCCAATGGCGTAATTCACCTCGGTATTAATGCCTGCCACTATCGCTCCTACCCCATTTCTAACTTCTTCAATGATTGAACCATTCGGAAGCTGACTTCCCGTATTAACCAAAACGAACGGATTATTCAATTGTGTGTAGAAGCCCTGAAAGCTAAGCTCCAATTGATCGCCTCCACTTGATTTAGAGTAATTCCATGAGGCGGTAAAAGCATCTGAAGTTTCCTTTTCGAGATTTTCGGAAAGTAAAACGAAAACAGGTTCACCTCCAGCAGAAGCAATGTGCAAATCTTCATTGAAGGCTTGAGGAGCTCTGAAACCTCTGGCATATCCGCCTCTCAATTGAACCTGATCGCTCAGACTATATAGGAAAGTAAAACGTGGACTGATCACACCGAAGTCATCATCAATACTTCTTTCTAATTGGCCAATTCGATAAACTCCATCTACCAAAGCACGATCATACCTTGCACCAGTGAGTAATTTAAGCCTTTTCATAGCTTGCCATTCCCACTGCCCATAATATCCCATACTGTTTACAGATTGATCTACCACTCGATTATATCCCGGTATAGCATCCTCTGTTGTGTTGGATTGATATTCAATTCCAGTGGTGAATGAATGATTGGACTTTCCTGCATAAATCCATTGAAGCCCACCGACCAAAGACTCATCATTAGTCAATCCATAGGCGTTGGCCGCCAGCAAACTATCTGCTGGTGTATAAGATCCGCCTAAGCCGCCATAATAACTGTCTCTTATTGTTTTTTGATGCGAAACGTAAGCTGACAGCTTATGACTATCTCCTAAGTATTGCTCCAACTCTACGGAAGTCATCAGAATATCATGTTCAAGCTGCTCGGTAATATCTGTGAGTTCAGGCTTTAAATCAAGGCTGTTACCACCTCTTCGAAACTCATCGATGTAGTTCAAACCAAACTTTAATTTTGTATTTGAACTGAATTTGTAAAAAGTTTTCATACCTAAGGTGGTAGCATTTAGTTCTACCAATTCGGTAAAACCATCACCATTCGCATCAAAGGCCTCGCGATCCCTTTTGGTGACAAAAGCAGAAAGACCAAACTTTAAGTCATTCGATACATACGATCCATTAGCAGAGTGACTCAACTCCAATGCATCTCCTCCAATTGATGAGTAATTGCTCCTGACTTCCCATGTATTCAATACCGGTTCTTTAGTGATGATGTTGACTGTTCCAGCAATGGCATTGGAACCGTATAAGGCAGAACCACCACTCTTCACTACCTCAACTCGTTCGATCATATAAGTCGGAATCATTTCCAAACCATAGACCCCAATTAGTGAGCTAAAAACCGGTCGGCTATCCACTAAAATCTGTGTATAAGCACCCTCTAATCCATTCAATCTAACCTGGGTGAATCCACAGTTTTGACAGTTGGTTTCGACCCTCACACCCGACTGAAAATTGAGCCCCTCAGCAAGCGATTGGGATTGAGTAATATTGAAGAGTTTTGGACCCAAAACATTAACAACTACAGGTGATTCTTTTTTGTCTGTTTCGTAGCGATTGGCGCTTACCACAACATCATTTAAACCCAATACATCGGGAAGTATTTCAATGCCTAAATTGAGGTTTTTACCTGTTTCTAAAACCAAGGCTTTTTGAACATTTCGGTAGCCTATAAATCTCACTCCCAAAACAACTTCTCCGATCTGATCAACTTGTAAACGGAAACTACCATCAGCATCAGTGACACCAGCCACATTGGAATCCTGAATGAAAACAACAGCACCTGGAACGGCACCTGACTTGTCGTATACTTTACCCTCAACGATCACTTGCGCACTCGCATTGAAAAGCAAAAGACCCAATAATAACAAGAATAAGCCTTTCATAACCCAAATAACTTTCGGTAAAGTTAAATAGATTTCATATTTCGACTTAATATTTATTTATATTAATGATATTTTATTTTTAGACTAGCCTAAATTTAGATACTTATATAATTATTAATCAGTTATTTAGTAACTATTTATTTATGCCTTAATTTAAGTACCGATATTACCTCTTTGAGCGTAAATCCTTTAGCCTCAAGCAGCATCATATAGTGAAAAAGCAGGTCAGCAGACTCCTCAAGGAAGAGCTCATCGTTATCATCTTTGGCTTCTATCACCACCTCAACCGCTTCCTCTCCAACTTTTTGAGCTACCTTATTAATCCCTTTTGAAAAGAGTGTTGCCACATAAGATTCTTCTGGCGACAACTGCCTTCTCTCTGCTATCACTTTTGTCAAATAATTCAAAAACGCTACATCGTTTTTGTTCTCATCATTCCAGCAAGTGTCACTCCCTGTATGGCAAGTTGGACCTTCAGGATTGACCTGAAGTAAGAGCGTATCGTTGTCGCAATCGATGCTCGCAGACACGAGATTTAGGTAGTTATTTGAGCTCTCTCCTTTCGTCCAAAGTCGCTGTTTTGAACGACTAAAAAAGGTCACTTTCTTAGTGGATAAAGTTAGGCTCAAAGCCTCCTCATTCATGTAACCCATCATGAGCACTTTTGCTGTTTGAGCATCCTGAATAATGGCTGGAATCAACCCACTATTTTTATCGAAATCGACCTGCTTAATCTCTTCTAAAATTCTCATAATTCTATCCTAACTGAAATGTCTTTTGTCTTCAAATAATTCTTCAAATCTGGCACTGCAATTTCCTTAAAATGGAAGATGCTTGCGGCCAAAGCAGCGTCTGCTTTTCCGTTTGTAAAAGTGTCTACAAAGTGTTCCATATTCCCTGCCCCGCCAGAGGCGATTACTGGTATAGAAAGCATGCTGGAAATCTCAGCTGTGAGCTCATTGGCAAAGCCTGCTTTGGTGCCATCATGGTCCATGGAAGTGAGTAGAATTTCTCCTGCCCCTCTCTCCTCAACTTCTTTGGCCCAGGGAATAGTTCTTAATTCCGTTGGGGTTCTACCACCTCGAACGTGAACGATATGCTCACCCTCTACATACCTTGTGTCTATGGCTACAACTACACATTGACTCCCAAACTCAAGAGCTAGTTCGTTGATCAAGTCAGGTCGTTTCACAGCAGAAGAGTTAATAGAAATTTTATCAGCCCCCGCATTCAGCAAAGCGGAAACATCTTCAACCGAACTAATGCCACCACCTACGGTGAAAGGAATATTAATCTGTGCGGCTACTTTTCTGACTAAATCGACAAGCGTCTTTCTTTTCTCCACAGTAGCGGTTATATCTAAAAAGACTAACTCATCAGCGCCTTCAAGTGCATATCTAGCAGCTAACTCAACAGGATCTCCAGCATCTCGGAGCCCCACGAAGTTCACACCTTTGACAGTTCTGCCATCTTTGATGTCTAGGCAGGGTATTATTCTTTTTGTTAGCATCGTATCAATTAGAAATTACGAATTTTCAATTATCAGTTTCAGGGTCTATTGAAGCCTGCTAAATCTTCGAGGGTTATTCTTCCCTCGTAATAAGCTTTACCTACAATCGCTCCATAAGCACCAATATCCTGAAGCTCATGCAAATCCTTTAACTCCGCTACTCCTCCGCTGGCAATTAGCTTCAGCTTCGGAAATTGCTTTAAAATTTTCTTATAAAGCTCTACAGAAGGACCTTGAAGCATACCGTCTTTACTCACATCGGTGCAAATACAGTATACTACACCTCTCTCTAGATACCGTTCTAGGAATGGAAACAGATCTAATCCTGAATCCTCTTGCCAGCCGCTGATGGCTACTTTTTCATTCATCACATCAGCTCCAAGAATGATCTTATCTGCACCATACTTTTCAATCCATTCATATACCAACTCAGGGTGCTTAGCGGCAATACTACCAGCAGTTACCTGTTTAGCTCCAGCCTGAAGCACCATTTCGAGTGATTCGTTCGACTTCACTCCTCCACCAAAATCTACCGATAGATTGGTTTGTGAAGTGATTTCCTTTAGAATACTCAAGTTCTCTGGCTTACTAGCTTTTGCACCATCTAGGTCTACTACATGCAAATGTGTAATGCCAGCTGATTCAAAAGTTTTAGCCACCTCCAAAGGGTTGTCGGCATACTCTTTCTTCTGGTTGTAGTCTCCTTTGGTTAATCGAACGGCTTTACCGGAGATGATGTCGATAGCTGGGATTATAATCATTCTATTTTGTTTTTCGTCATTGCGAGGGAGGCTCGACCGCGGCAATCTCCCTTTGTTTTAAAATTCGACTTCCTCAGCAGACTGCTTCGTCCCTCGCAGAGACGTTGTATTTAAAGTTTGAGGAAATTAGAAAGTATCTTCTCTCCCACCTTACCACTCTTTTCAGGGTGTGCCTGCAAAGCATAGAAATTATCCTTTTGAAGCGCTGCAGAAAAACGATTGACGTATTCAGTCTCAGCCACTGTATATTCACTCAACTCAGCGTAAAAACTGTGGACGTAATAGACATAAGGAACTTCAGGAAGTCCATCGAATAAGGGAGATCTCATATTCTCTAAGTTATTCCAGCCCATTTGAGGCACTTTCAATTTCGGCTCGAATTTCTTCACCTCTACATCGAATATTCCTAGACAGTCTGTATTGTTTTCTTCCGAATGCTTACACATCAGCTGCAGACCAAGGCATACACCGAAAACAGGTTGCTTCAAAGACTTAATGACTTCATCCAAGCCATTTTTCTTCAGGAATTTCATAGCAGTACTCGCTTCTCCAACTCCAGGGAAAATTACTTTATCTGCAGACCTGATTACCTGTGGATCATCCGATAAGACAGGTTCAACCCCAAGTCTTTGTAAAGCATAGGTAACTGACTGAACATTACCCGCATTATAGTTGACAATAACTATACTCATTTATGACGAACTGATTTATGATAAAAGGGTTAAGCCAAAGAAGCTCTTTCTTTCAATCTTTTTTCTATTTTCTCTTTAATCTCAGGGATCGATTCATACAACTGCTCATAAGACTCAATAATAAAATAGTTCTCCTGCATTTTATCCTTTCTGTAAGGTGTATCTAGTATCTGATCCACATCATAAGCAAAATGATTAGGCTCATCTGAAAGCGAGAATTTAGTTTCTCCAGAAGATGACAAGATACCTGCTCCGTAGATTCTTAACCCTTCCTCTTCTCTTATGAGACCAAACTCGATAGTAAACCAATAGATACGCGAAAGTAAGTGAATAGCCCATTCATCTTCTATCCATTCGTGACCAAATTGACTGAGGGCTTGAAGGAAATCTACAAATGCTTGATTGGCTAGTAGAGGAATATGAGCAAATACATCATGAAACATATCTGGCTCTTCCAAATAGTCTAACTGGCTCATTTTACGTACCCAAGTAGTGGCAGGGAATTTCCTGTTTGACATTAGCTCAAAGAACAAACCATCTTCAACAATCCCAGGTACCGCATAAATCTCCCAGCCTGTTAAGCCTTTTAGAATCTTGTTGGTAGCCTCAAAGTTGGGAATAGCCTCTCCTGTGAAGTTAACTTTGTCAAGGCCAGTTAAAAATTCCTTGGTCGCAGCTTTTGGTAGAGCAGGAAACTGCCGATCAAAAAGGATATTCCATACCTTTTGATCTTCGGCTGTGTAATTTTCGTAAATCTGTTTCATATCGGTAGTTAATTTTTAGCAACAAAAAACCCGGTTCTTTTGGAACCGGGTTTCATTTATTTTCAATTTGAATTTTCAATCAAAACATATGACTACCGATCCGCTGTTGCGTAGCATGATAATAGTGGTAGCAATATGTGTTAGTTTGTAACATTGGCACAAAGGTAATTCGTCAATCTTTTCTCGCAAGTAAAAAATGCTTTTTTGTCATTTACTGATTCATAGGTTATCTGATTCTATCCACGATTTCTCGAATGCTATTCGCTTCTTTCATAAAGCTCTTCATTGCGGATGCGTCCTCGTTTTCAAGTAGTGATTTGAATTGCTCCAATTGATCGATATATGTAGATAGCCCTTCTAGCAAGTGTTCTCTGTTCTGTAAAAAGATGGGCGACCACATTTCGGGTGAACTCTTGGCTAAGCGTACGGTAGATGCGAATCCAGATCCGGCCATATCGAAAATCTGTTTTTCAGACTTTTCCTTTTGCATTACTGCATTGCTCAAAGCAAATGAGCTAATATGACTTAAATGAGAGACAAAGGCTAAATGCAAGTCATGGTCAGCAGGTGGAAGCTGAGTTACTCGCATACCCAGAATCGTGCAAAACTCATGGAAGAGATTCATCTGCAGCTCGCCAGACTTTGCTTCTTCACAGAGTATCATCACTTTACTTTCGAAAAGAGTAGCAAAAGCAGCCTCTGGGCCTGAGTACTCAGTCCCTGCTATAGGGTGAGCGGCTACAAAATTCTTTCTCTTTGGATGTGTACTCACCGACTCACAAATGGCTTTTTTGGTGGAACCAAAGTCAATGACCAGAGCATCCTCTTTACATAGGTCTAGCACTTGAGGCAGCAAAATTGCCAACGCATCTACGGGAATACCAATAGCTATTACATCTGCTTCAGCAATGGCTGACTCTAATGGCTTAGTTGAGTGAATAATACCAAGTGCTTTTGCTTTTTTGAGGGAATTCTCATCCTTGTCAACGCCACAAACATGGAGTGCACCTTCGTAAGTCTTCTTAAGTCCTAGAGCAAATGAGCCTGAAATGAGCCCTACTCCTATCAATGTTACATTCATCAACCTATTATTTATCTTCTAACCTTTCCGCCAAAGAAAGTGGTTTTCGTAATTCTGAATTTATTTCAGAATCTAGAGATCCTGAAACAAGTTCAGGGTGACGGCAAAGTGATGGTTTTCATTTAAATTCTTGAAATTGCTTCTTCTAAAATCGTTTGTTTATTACACAATGAAACTCTCACGAAGCTATCTCCTTTCTCTCCGAATATTGAACCTGGAGTAATGAACACGTTCTTTTCATATAAAAGCTCATCTACCAAGTTGGTACTTGTTTTGTATTTCTCTGGAATTTTAGCCCAAATGAATAATCCTTGCTGATTTGGAGAATAAGTACAGCCAATTTTATCGAGCAGCTGCCAAACTAAGATTCTTCTCTTTTTATACTCCTCATTCAATTGATCAAACCAATCATCTCGCAATTTTAAAGCTTCAGTAGCTGCGAGCATCATGGGTTTGAACATACCAGAATCCACATTAGACTTCACTTTCAAAATAGTCTTGATATAATCTGCATGCCCTGCTACCCAACCCATTCGCCAGCCAGCCATATTGAAAGACTTGCTCAAGGAGTTCAGCTCAATTACTACATCCTTGCATTTTTCGACTCCAAGAAAACTCGTTGGTTTTCCATTCGGTAAAATCATGCTGTATGGGTTATCATGACAGATTAAAAATTTATTCGCGCGAGCTAGTGTCACTAACCTCTTAAACGTTTCTAACGAAGCTTCAGCACCTGTTGGCATGTGTGGATAGTTGACCCACATCAGCTTGATTTTCCGAAAGTCAGTTGCATTGAGGAAATCCCAATCGGGTTCGTAATTATTTTCAGCATTCAATGGATACTTGATCACCTTGGCTTTTACCAAATCAGCAGCAGCGGCATAGGCAGGATAGGCTAAATCAGGAACCAAAACCTCGTCTCCTTCATCGAGAAAAGCCAAAGAAATATGGGTAATCCCTTCCTTAGAACCAATCAAAGGTAGAATCTCTTTCTCCGGATTCAATTCAACACCATAAGCCCATTGATTCCAATCTGCTATTGCCTTCTTCAATTCGGGAATTCCAACATAGGACTGATATCCATGCATCCCTTCTTCACTAACCACCTGTTGAAGCTTTTCTATCACTGAATGAGCTGGCATTCCATCTGGATTCCCAATTCCAAGATTCAGTACAGGTTTACCGTCAACCATCATTTGGCGAATCTCTGCCAGTTTCTCGGAGAAGTAGTATTCCTTGACAGTATTGAGCCTAGATGAGGGATTGATGATCATATTGGTAAATATTAAAAGGAAATGATTGAGTTAAAAGTGTTGCGATAAAGTTTATTCTAAGAGAAGAATCAAGTGTGCTTCAATTGGGAAGGAGTTCACTAAATACAATACCAAATTAACCCACTTAGATAGTAGAGACTATTGAGTTTTATTAGTCATTGAATGATAGTCCATTGATTTTACTCAACATTAAATAAATCAAAGGAAACGAAAGTGTAACTTGTAGCTAAGAGCTAGCCATATCCAACTATGAATTATAAAAACATCACTGATTCCCAGATAACACTGTCTCAACTCATGCTGCCCTCACATTCCAACTTTAGCGGTAAAATCCATGGTGGTTTTATCCTCAACTTGATGGATCAGGTAGCTTTTGCCTGTGCGTCCAAGCACTCAGGGCAATACTGTGTGACTGCCTCTGTTAACCGTGTCGATTTCCTGAACCCTATTGAAGTAGGCGAATTGGTGACTTTAAAGGCTTCGATCAATTATACTGGAAGAACATCGATGGTGGTGGGTGTTCGGGTGGAATCTGAGAACATTCACACGGGTGTGATCAAGCACTGCAACTCTTCTTATTTCACTATGGTGGCGAAAGGCGATGATGGTGTGAAAGTGGCTGTACCAGGAATTATTCTTGATTCAGAGGAGGCTGTAAGGCGTTTTGCTAGAAGCATTATTCGTCAGGAACAAGCTAAGAAACGAGGAGCCAGCTTCACGCCTGATGAATTTAAAATGAAGGATTATTTGGCTGAAATCGCTGAGCATAACGCCAAACTTGAATTGGCTGATTAATTTAAGGACATTCCTGCCTTCGCAGGAATGATACCCTTTTTAAGTCTCTGCACTTTGTAATGAATGACCCTTTCTATCAAAAACTCTCCCTCAACTCGAAAGTCTTCTTCATTCTATCGATGGTTTTTTGTGACTCTGTAAAATTCAAAGTCTGCTGACCATCAGAGAATGCTTCTTCTGGCTTTTCGTGAATCTCGAAGATCACACCATCGGCTCCGGCCATAATGCTAGCAAGCGCAATAGGTTCTACAAAATCGCGAATACCAATACCATGTGAAGGATCGGCAATAACAGGTAAATGTGTCTTTTCTTTTAAAACAGCAATGGCGTTCAGGTCCATGGTGTTTCGAGTAGCCTTCTCGTAGGTTCTGATACCTCTTTCGCAAAGCAAAAGGCGCTCATTACCAGCGGAAAATACATACTCAGCAGAGTAAAGAAGCTCATCAATAGTACCTGAAATACCGCGTTTGATCATCACCGGCTTATCCGTATTCTTGCCTAATTCATCTAGCAAATTGAAGTTTTGCGTATTTCTAGCCCCTACTTGATAAATATCTACATAAGGGTCCATTTCCTCGATTTGAGAGACCTGCATTACCTCAGTAACTATCTTAATACCAGCTTCTTTGGCCAATTCATACCAAAGTTGCAATCCATCTATTCCCATACCTCGGAAGGCATAAGGTGAACTTCTCGGCTTGAAGACACCTCCGCGCATAATGGAAACACCGTTTTCTTTCAGGTGAGCCAAAGTCTTTCTGATCTGATCTTCACCTTCAATAGAACAAGGACCAGCCATAATTTGAAAACCACCGTCTTCGATTTTGATGCCATCTCCTAAGTCGATGGTGGTTGAATTCACCTTCCACTTTTTAGACACGAGCTTATAGTCATCAGAAACGATGTGGATGTCTTTGATCCCTTCCATATAGCCGATAGAACGGATATCGAAATTCTTCTTTCCAATACCAATCAGATAATCACCCATCTGGGTATTAACTTCAGTGGGCTTATACTTAAGGCCTTTAATGCGGTTGATGATCGCTTCTTTCTGGCTTTCTTTTATGTCTTGTTCGAATTGTATAATCATGATATTAGTCAATGGTCGATAGTCTAAAGTCCATGGTAGCTATCGACCATGGTCAGTCGACTTTCGACTAGTTTATTACTTGGTCAATGAAATTTTTAATACCAGCATTTAAGTCTTTAGCTTCTGCCAAAGCTTTAATAAAGGCCGAGCCAATAATGGCCCCGTTGGCATTTTTGCAGGCTTTATCGAAGGTTTCTTTGTTTGAAATACCAAAGCCAATCAGCGTTGGGTTCTTTAAATTCATATCCTGAATACGCTGGAAATAAGCTTCTTGCTCTTGTGAGATTCCGGTCTTCGCTCCTGTGGTACTAGCCGATGACACCATATAGATAAATCCATTGGAATTGGAGTCAATTTCTCTCACTCTAGAATCAGAAGTCTGTGGAGTGATTAAGAAAATATTGTACAGTCCATGCTTTTCGAACAGAGGCTTATACACTTCCTGATATTCAAACATGGG
>CAYGKL010000093.1:0-2269 GCA_964350505.1 uncultured Roseivirgaceae bacterium
ATAAGTTCACGCTTCTGCAAGGTGGTGGAGAATACGTTTTTGAAAAGCAGTAAAAATTGTCTTGAACTGAAATATGTTACACCAAGTTAACTTTCCCCCTCTAAGGGGGAATACAAGGGGGTATTTGAGCTTCTTCAAATATTTAGCAATGCACTCATAGATTACTCTGAGTACATGGGAGATGTTCTGCTTCACATCTATATCATCAATGCTTAATTCGCAATAGTCCCCCTTTACAAAGGGGGTGGCCGTAGGCCGGGGGATTCAGCGTACTCTCTTTCTAACTCAAACTCTTTTGCAAACCTTCTTAAACTCGCAATAACTGCACCTTGCTAAGTCATCAGTTTGAGTAAAAGGAATGGCTGGATCGTAGATCTCCTTGACTAATTCATCTAACCTCTGCCCGAAGGCCTCAATTTCAGTTGAGTTGATCGTCTGCCCATTTTTGAGCCATTGCGTACCATTGTTCAATGACTTCATACTGGTGATTCCTACTTTAATTTCTTTCTTCTGATGTGGGGACACCAAAGCAGCATATAGATAGCCCTGAAAACCGGATTTATATTTTGGGTCAATAAAATAAGTTTCTAAAATCTCTTCCTCAGATTTGGCAGGCCGGCCTTTGGATACAAACTCTACCTTACCTGTTTTATAATCCGAAATTCTTAAAACGCCATCTTTTTCATCCATTCTGTCGATAGTTCCACTCACTCGAGCGGTGCCAACACCTTCTATGCGTACTCCCCTTTCGTATTCCTTCGCTTCAAGTCCAACCACCTTGAAAGGCGCATCAGCAATGTCTAAGTCCAGCACTTTTTGAATCAACTGCTCCATCACTTCTTTAGTCACTAAGTCGCGGCCTGTCAGTTCCTGATTGTTTTGAATGATCTTGTTTCTGTGGAGAGAATCAATCAATTGCTTCTCCACTTGCGCTTTCAGCAGCTTTATTTCTGATGAACCAAGCTCACGTCCTAGCCAAGGTTGGTAGAGAAACTCCAGCACTTCATGTACCACAATTCCTAAGTTCCGGGCATCAATATCTTCTTCCACATCGTCCAGTTCCTTAAAACTGGCCACATTCTTTAGGTAGAATTTAAGTGGACAAGTGATATAATTGGTCAATGAAGTGGGCGATAGAAACTTACCCTCCTCCACCTGATCGGTGAAATTTCTGAGCATTGTCAATACCTCCGGCCTTTTCTCAACCATTACCTCTAAATCATTCGCCACCTTGGGCACCAATCCCTCATAACTTTTCTCCTCTATTTGGAAATGGGGAAGGTTCTTGTAACGCTTGAGTTGTTGCAAAATGAAACGACTCTTTTCTCCAGTAGAATCAGCCTTTGTGGTATTGTCATAGATAAAATGCACTTCATCGGCCCTTTGAATAAGCCTTTTGAAATGGTAGGCATATATAGCGTCTTGCTCCTCAAAGGTTGGGAGTTCAAAAACCCGCCTCAGTCCGAAAGGAATGTAAGAATTTAAGTTCCTAGCCGTTGGCAGCTTGCCCTCATTAGCCGAAACCACAATAACATGCTTAAAATCTAGGGTCCTCGTTTCGAGAAAACCCATGATCTGCACCCCTTGAACCGGTTCGCCTTCAAAAGGAATTTTAACAGCCCTAAAGTGCTCTTGAATAATCTTCTTGATGAGTATCAGGCTAAAATCTTCTCTATCGCTCAAGTAATCATTCAATTGGTTGAGCGACTTCAGGAAAAAATAGATAAACTCTTTATCCGTACTATTCGCTTCCATTTCCTTGAAGTAATAGAAGACGGCCGTCAGGTAATCGGAAAGCCCATTGAATACATCAGACCAATTCTTGCCAGCACTGAGCAAGGCATTTAACTCCTTAGCGTTGAATAGTTTGAAAAGCTCTTCCTTGGTGACTTTCGTCTTCTTTTCTTGAATAACCCACTGATTGAATTGCTGGTAGATATTTCCACTGAAAATTGCCGCATAGGCATTGGAGAGAAAAGGCCTCAGGTCATAAGTATGAAACAATAATTGACCATCTGTTTCTTTGGCCTTGCGCATCAACTCAAGGTAACTCAGCACAAAGTCGAATACGACCGTAGCGCGCATAGGGTAACCCATGGTAACATTCACCTTATGGCGCTGCATTGGCATGCTATACAGCAGTGGAATCAATAACTTTTCATCTGCCAAAACCACAGCTGTTTCTTCAGGTTTGGCGCCAGCATCTAGGAGTTTCGTCACTTTTGCTGCAGCCAATTGGGCCTGCGCCATATTCTGAGGCACCGAATGC
>CAYGKL010000093.1:2369-12229 GCA_964350505.1 uncultured Roseivirgaceae bacterium
CGTCACTTTTGCTGCAGCCAATTGGGCCTGCGCCATATTCTGAGGCACCGAATGCAGCGTTATTTGCTTCGGTTGCTCAAGCGATTTGGCATCGAAAACCACACTCTTTGACCATTTAATCAGGTAATCGCGCAGAAAATCTCCAGCCTCTTCCTTTTTCTCCTCCACAAAATAGCCGTCAACATCCCAAAAGAGCTGGGCTTTATCTGCTTTGGTCAAGGCATCGAAAATCACTTCCTCAGATTTTGAGAGAGCATTGAATCCGCAAAAGTGATAATAATCAAATTGATGATCTAGACTCTCTTGAGAGAGCACATTGGCAAGATTACGGTAGAGCATTCCACCATAAGCTTTTTCTTCTTGGGCTAGCGTTTCTTGGAAAGTCTCATAAACGGCTCCTACTTCTTTCCAAATTTTCAGGAATTCAGTGAGTAGCTTGGTCTTCTCCTGCTTTTCTGTGAGCGTTCTGTATCGGGCAATAATCTCTCTGAACTCATCGGTATAACCAAATACATTATCTATCTCCTTGATATTCTGAAGGGCAGAATAAATCTTTTTGGCATCGGCCATATACCGATCTATCTCATCATAATCTTTAAGGATAATCTTACCCCATGCGTAGAAATCATCGAATTCTAACTCCTTATCCTTCGATTGATAAATTTTATAGAGGTGGAAGAGCAAGGTCAACTCATCGGTGATGGTCATGCCTGTCAACCGTTGCACAAACTCTTCAATACTGAAGATGGCAGGCAGCATAAAGTCATTTTCACCGTAGGTGGCCAGCAAAGCTCGCTTAAAGAACACACCTCCCCTTTTTGTAGGAAAGATGAAAGCCTGATTCTTTAGTTTTGGTAAGTCTTCAACCGAAAACTGCTCAACCAAATGTTGGTGGAATGTTTTCATGATAAAACCTCCTTTAAATTCGTTATATCTGCCGCGAAAAGCCGTTGAACTTGATCTCTCCAAAATGTGCCTGCGTTTAAGCTAGCACAATCCCTTCCCCCTTTTTCGAAAAGGGGGTCAGGGGGATTAGAACTAAAACTTTTATCAGGTTGACTACCAATCCTCCCAACCTCCTTCGCCAAGGAGGAGTATTCGTGCAAACACCTATAACCCATGAGACTTGAATATCTTGAGAAGAAAACCATAATTATAAGTGGGGGTAAAATTGAACTTTTCATTCTATCACCTCCTTCACTACAACGGGTTCTACATAAATTAAAAAGCCTGAAACCTGATCATAACCCATTGCTCGAATGGCCTTCATATATCGCTGAACCTGTGCATGATGCGATTCGCTCTCTACTTCCTTTTTATAATCAATCACTATAGCCTCTGTGCCTTTAAAAAGCAATCGATCGGGTTGATGCTCTCTGCCTTCAAACCATATTGATCGTTCATTATAAACCTGATATTCATCAGAAAACCATTTGCCAATTTTCTCATCTGCAAAAAGCTTTTCAATTCGCTCCTCAACTTGATTTAAAACTTCTTTACTCAATTCCCCAGCCTGTAGTCTCTGCCTTAAAACATTCGCTAAATCTTCCTTCACTCGAATATCCGAAAGCACATCATGCACCTGATTACCAAGAGTAATGTTCTGTGCCTGATCGGTTTTCTGCAACATAAAGAACCTATCTGAATCGTTTCGAATGGTCAACTGTGCCAAGAAGGAGGATTCAGGATAAATGCTCAGCGCAATACTGTCGGACTGAGTTTCGTCCTTAGCGATCTTATCATGCTCTGATCCTCCTAGATACTGAATATAATCGTTCTCTTCCTTCTTTTCTAAGCCAATTTCATCTAGCAAAGTCATCAGCAACTGATTGATAGAAGTAGTTCCTGCACTTGCCTGTGGAGCAGATAAGTATAATTTTTCTCTTGGTCGGGTGAAGGCTACATAGGTTTTATTCAGTATGTCTAATGCACCTTCTTCAGCCTCTTTGAGGTATTCTGTATCGAAGTAAGAATCCATCAACGATCTACGGCTAAAATCTAGCGGAATGTATTTCAGGCTCTCATACTCGGGCGGAATATGGGCCGTCCAGAATTGATGCATATTCGGATTGGGCAATAAATTCCAATCGGTAAAAGGAATAAAGACAATGGGCGATTCCAATCCCTTCGATTTATGGATAGAAAGGATCCGAACTGCGTTTGTCTGCTCACTGGTAGAAACTGTTTGATTCTCTCCTTCCTTCTCCCACCACTCCATAAAGCTAGCAATGGAGTTTTTGCCCTTTTGGCCTTGCTCCAACATTAAATCGAGCAATTGCTGTAAGTAAATATCAGTTTTGGCTTTGAGATCGAAAATGATCAAAAGCTCACAAACCAGATCGAAAAGCGACTGTTGCTTAAGCGAATGAATATGCTGTACGAATGCTGGTGGAAATCCTGCCTCCTCCAAGGTTTGTCTGGCTTTCCGCTGTGTTAAAAAAGCTTCTTCAAAACTAGTTTCCTTCAATCGCTTGAAAAGAATGATGAGGTTTAGCGTCTGCACTTCATCTCTATCCGATTGAAGGTAATTCAACAACTCCATTACAAACATGACAAGATCGCTTTGGCTCAGTTTGAGGGAATCACCATTTATGAATGGGATTTTCGCTTGCATAAAAGCATTGGCTATGTCTGAGATTTCTGAGTTTCTATTCACCAAAACCAGCATATCATTGAGGCCATAACCTTGTTGGGTGTTTTGTTGAATGGTTTGCACCAAATCAGCCACAGCGGCTTCCTTCCATCCTTCTTGCTCAAAGAATTTCATGCTGACTAGACCGCCTTCCTGCTTCTTCACATGTTGTTCATGGCCTTCAAAAGCCAACGCAAACAACTCACTTGTGCTCAAAGACTCATTGGCTTGAAGTGCAGAAGGTAATTGACTGAACAAGGCATTGTTGAAATTGACAATTTCACTCAGGCTGCGGTAGTTGTCTGATAGGTTCTTATCAGACTCTTCTGGATAGAAAAGCCCTAGTTCCTCTTTGATTTGGCTAAGCAACAATCTCATATTTCCGCCTCTAAAGCGATAAATGGACTGTTTCACATCACCCACAATGAGCACTTCATGATCTTCTGAAAGCGCATTAATGATCAATGGCTTCAGGTTGCTCCATTGAAAATTGGAAGTATCCTGGAACTCATCTACCATAATATGCTTGTAGTAGCTACCCAATTTCTCAAAAATGAAAGGAGCATCGGCCTCTTTCAGCACCTCCTTTAGGATAATATTGGTATCTGAAATAAGCATCACATTATGCTCATCGCGATAGTCCTTGAGTTTTTGATGGAGTGATTCTAATAAGCCAAAGGCATAAATGTTTTTGAGAATGGCTTTAGCTGTATTATATGAGAACAAATGATCATTGTAAAATTGAATAAGCTTTTCAGACATCTCCTGAAGGCCATCTGAAAGTGTTAACTCTATTTGATCCTTTTTATCAGAGTTTTTTGCAAACCATGGTTTCTCACCATTGACCGTTTTGAAAAAAGTGTCAAGGCTAGTGTAATTAACTTCTAAAAACTTCAAAAAAGCCTTAGCCACACTTCTAGTTTTACCACTAAAGTCCTCTAAAACCAAGTCATGTTTTGAAATCAAGTCAAGAGCTTCATTTGAGTGAGATTTTAAAGTGTTTTCAAAAAGTCTAATTTCTTTCTTTAACTGATCAATCGTCTTCTTGAGTTGAGTTAGGTCAATGGCTTCATCGCCAAAACCAGCCTGAAATTCTTCTTTGAAAAGGTTTTTACCCAGTTTCTGTATCTGCTGATCTACATTCCAACTCTTATCATTTTCAATCTGTTCCTTCGCAAAACGAGTCAGCCAATCTTTAATTTGCGGCTGATCGTCTAACTCTCTAAAAAGGCTATCGATGGTTTCTGACAAAGCCAGCTCGGTATTCATTTCTACCTCATAGCTTAATGGTAAATCGAGCTCCCGGGCAAACGACTTCAATACCCTAGAGAAAAAACTATCGATGGTAGAGACCTCAAATCGGCTGTAGTTATGGATGATAAGATCATAGGCCTCATCCGCTCTTATAGTGATCTCATCTGCATTGAAACGGCCTTCAAAGTCTTTCAGCAAAACCGCTTTTAGGTCATAAGACTCTCCAGACGCTAGTTCATCGAGGTTTTTCAAGATCCTCGATTTCATTTCCTCAGTGGCCTTGTTGGTGAAGGTTATGGCTAGGATGTGCTTGAAATCTTGCGGATTTGCAATGAGCAGCTTGATGTATTCCTTTACTAGCGTAAAGGTTTTTCCCGATCCGGCTGAAGATTTATAGACTGTTAAGGCCAAGTGTAATTTGCGTTTGACTTGAAATTAAGGAAAGGAGAATTAATAATCCGTTTTAGCTCCGTCATTCCCATAAATCTTTTAAAAACTTCTGAAGTCAAAGGATTTTATGGAGTCTGATTTTAGCTTTTGAGATTCCGGAAAATTTTATTCTCTGTAAAATCTGAGAATAAGATTTCCGGAATGACGCCCAGACCGAGAAGTGATCAACGGATAAGGTTGAAGGCACCTCTGTAGGTGTCCTCAAAGCTTACGCCATTGATGCTCCCTGCGTAAAAGATTACATAAGAGTATTCACCTTCTGGAGCTAATTCATTCCTGAAACTACCATCCCATCCTTCTGTGATGTCTTCAGTAGAGAAGATAATGGAGCCCCACTTATTATAGATTTGCATAAAGTACGTTGATTCGCAATCTGCAACAGGCTTAAAGGTGTCATTGGTGCCATCGTTGTTTGGACTGAAGGCGTTAGGAATATATATTTTCGGAAAGCGCTCCGTGACCTCAAGTGCATAGGTGATTTGACACCCATTGGCATCCACGATTCTGACACTATAATCGCCCTGGCTAAGGTCTGTGCCATTATTGTCATCTAGGGTTGGCTTATTACTCCAAAAGAACTGATAGTCTGGAGTGCCCCCTTTAGCATCGATGAATGCAGTACCATCTGTGGCCTGCGGACAAATCGGATTATTGATTAAAGCCTGCAAATCTACTTCAAGCAAAGGTGGTTCATCAATGACAAAATTTGCAGAAGTTTCACAGCCATTGGCATCAGTAACAGTTACTGTATAAGAACCTGCTCTCAAAGAGGAATTCACATGATTTGTAGTGACCGTTTCGTTGCCGTTACTCATCCAAGTAAAGCGATAATCTCCATTGGCAAAAGTAACTCCACCAGTCACTGTTACATCTGCTACACCATTGGCTTCTTGAAAGCATCTAACCGGTAGTGTTGCTGGAGTACCAATTATGACTAGTTCATCGGGTTCTCCCACCGTGTAGGTCTCTTGTATCTGACAGCCTAACTCGTCCGTTATAGTGGCGGTGTAATCCCCTGTGGGCAGCCCTGTGATATCAGCACCTGTCATTCCATTATCCCAATTTACCTGATATTCACCAGGTTTTCCTCCTGAGATTGCCAAGCTAACCGCCCCGGTGGCTTCACCATTACACAACACATCAGAGATTGTGGGGACAGATTGTATTTGGCTGTAAATAGTAACATTCAACACATCCGAAACTCCTTCACAGTCCTCTATCAAGTTATTGCCCTCAGTATACCAAACACGGCCAGAAGTGCTATTGCCCCAATTAACAAACACCTCAGTCGAATTCGGATTGGTATCATCCGTAAATACGCCCCCTTCCACTTCCCAGATGTAATAAGAGCCGTTGGTTGGGTTTACGAAATATCTAACTCGATTTCTATCAACAAAGCAGACCTCTGCCTGTAAACCATCGGCAGATGTAACACTTTCCGTCCTAGGTGCAGCGGGTTCTAGCAATTTATTCACAACTACTGGCAGCACTAGCGTATCTATTTTACACCCTATAGAATTCTGAGGTAACACTTTTACAAAAGCCTCTCTATTTGGAGAGCCCCAGTCTACTAAAATACTTTCCCCGTTTGGCGCTATTGTAAATGTTCCACCATTGACAAACCATTCATAAGTATTACCTGCCCCGCCTGATATGGAATATTTAATATCTTCAACATCTGGACAAACCGAAACAGGACCTAACAATTCATTGACTATAGTTGGCTCTATGATAATCGTCCTTATTAATGTTTCAGATGTTCCACAGGATCCTAAGCCGTCTGAAGCCACCAAGGTAAGCTCATATTCACCAGGCTCAGGATAAGTGTAGGTGATGGACTGTCCTTCGGCTACATCACCGTTTCCAAAATCCCACTCGAAAGTATTGAACCTCGGTGTTTCTCCAGGTGGTGTTACAAAATCCACATCGAAATCAATTTCCGCGTTTAAACAAGCCTGCTGCTGGATAATATCGATAAACTCATCGACTCCTTCTACTTGAAGGTTGAGGTTTTCAAGTGCTACTCCTGCCGAGTATCCAAAAGACTCTGCATTTCCGAAACCATAAACGAAAGCGATAACACCATCTTCTGCCTGAAGAGTATGGTTACCTTGAGTTATCTCTAAAGAAGCGTAAGCTGATGATCCGCTTGTATTAAAACTAGAGCTGATATCTACTCCATCTAAAAATATTCCGTTAGTAAAGCCCGCTTCCGTAATTAATGAAAGATAATACCTGTCGATTTGATCTACGGAAAATGCATTGAATGTGACTTCCCTAATTCTTTGCTCCAAAGGACTCACAAGTATGAAAAATGGATCTGAGGCAGTATTATCGCAAGACTGAGACCTTGAAAACTGCGCAAAACTGATAGGTTCATTTGAAGTTATACTTCGAATACCGTCTAGAGCTTTTATAATATGGACATCTCCAGCGTCTAATGGGACAACATCTTCACCAGTAATATTTACTTCGGTACCATCAACAGATGCAATAATTTTTATGTAGTCACCTCCAATTCTAGTCTCATATGGAAGGTAAAGAAAGTTTTTACCCCATGTTGAAACTGGAAACATTTGCTCTAATAAATGATCTCTAGCAGCACCACAGCCACCAACATTGGTAAATACATTCCCTCCAAAGACTGCGATATTCTTACAGTCATCTGAAGTACTGCTCACGGTTCTTACATAAGTACCACTTAAATCACCTTCAGATTTAATATGATAAACTTGACCAGCATTTAAGGTGACGGTAGTCGGAACCCCTGCAACCAATCCTTCAAATGTATCAGCAGAAGGGGTAATTTCTATCTCGGTTCCATCTTGTACTGCAACAATTAACATCAAAGATTCCCTAGAAGCTTCTATTCTATCTTCAGGAGGTTCAACATGAGCAGTTACATAGTATTCTTTGCCCAATGCTTGAATTGGTAGAATCACTGCTGCATCTGCACTGAATGATCTTTTATTGAGAGCATATAGTGAAACAGGGTTGTCAGAAGTAACCAAAAGACCAATATCAAAAACACCTTCCTCAGTTGGCATAAAAGTTCCGGTTGGAACTTGAACTACTTGTGATACTCCAGGTGTAACATTTACTGTGAGTGAAAAATTACCTAAAGGTGCCTCAACTGTAACCTCTGATGCTTCTTTTGCAGATATGTATAACTCTAGCTCAACAACTGCCCCATTACTTTCATTTTCCATAAAACCCAACCAAAACTCTCTACCCTCAGTAGTTACTTGAGCGTAAGTACCTTGAATGGCAATGGTGGTAAGTAAGATGATTAGTAATAGTCTCCTCAAATCAGTAGCCTTTTCAGACTTAAAGTTCAAATATCCTTAATAACGGGGCTTTGCAAAGCACATTTTTAATTTTTTATTAATTATTCAAACCTAGAACGTCAATTAAATTACAATTGACATTCTTAGTTACCTTAATTTGCATCTTGAACTATTATTCAATTGTTTTGAGACAAAATTTCTACCATGGACGTTAAAGCTAAAATCGAAAAAATATTTCCTGCCCAACAGGTAACCGCATCCTTTAAAAAACGTGAATTCGTTGTTGAATTTGCCGAGAACCCACAATACCCTGAATATGTTAAATTCGAGTGCATTCAAGACAAATGTGATATGCTCGATAATTTCTCTGCTGGTCAGCAAGTGACGATTAGCTTTAACCTTAAAGGCAGAAAGTGGACAGATCCAAAAAATGGTGAGGACAAATACTTCAACACTTTACAGGCTTGGAAAATTAATGCAGAAAGTGCGGAGCCTCAACATCAAGGAGGTAATGGAGCTCCTCCTCCACCAGCAGCTGGTGATGAACCCGATTGGTTAAGTGAAGATTCTGACGACCTACCGTTCTAATCTATGAAATACGATGTAGTTGTTATCGGTGGAGGAATCGTTGGTTTAGCCACGGCCTATCAATTGCTTAAAAAGAAACCCGGAACCAAGCTGGCCTTGGTGGAAAAAGAGAATAGACTTTGTAAGCATCAGACAGGGAATAATAGTGGTGTAATTCACTCTGGTCTTTATTATAAGCCAGGTAGCTTAAAAGCTACCAACTGTATCAACGGTTATAACATGCTATTGGAGTTTTGTGATGAAGAAGGCATCCCTTACGAACTCTGTGGCAAGGTGGTTGTAGCTACTGATGAATTTCAGAGACCATTGCTCGAGAACCTTTATAATCGCGGTTTAGAGAATGGTTTGGATAAAATTTCAAAGCTTTCGATTGAAGGGTTAAAGGAAATTGAGCCACATGTGAACGGTATTGCAGCACTAAAAGTACCTTATACCGGCATTATCGATTACACTGCTGTTGCAGAAAAGTATGGAGAGAAGATAAGAGCCCTTGGTGGTGAAATATTTCTCGGTGAGAAAGTGACAAGTATTAAAACCAACAATGGAACCTCCATCATTGAAACCTCCAAACAAGCACTAGAAACAGGTCTTGTGATTAACTGCGGTGGTCTTTATTCCGATAGATTAGCCAGACAAACTTCAGACGAAGTGGATCTCAAGATCATTCCTTTTCGAGGTGAGTATTTTAAGTTGAAACCTGAAAAAGAGTACTTAGTAAAACACCTGATCTACCCAGTGCCTGACCCTAACTTCCCTTTCTTGGGAGTACACTTCACTAGAATGATTGAAGGAGGTATTGAGGCTGGTCCGAATGCGGTTTTAGCTTTTAGAAGAGAAGGTTACAAGAAATCCCAAATCCATTTGGGTGAATTGATTGAGACGCTCATGTGGCCAGGCTTTCAAAAAGTGGCCATGAAATATTGGAAAACCGGTTTTGGCGAAATGTATCGATCCTTCTCAAAAGCTGCATTTACCAAAGCGCTTCAGAAATTAATTCCAGAAATACAGGAAAATGATTTAATCGATGGTGGTGCTGGAGTTCGTGCTCAAGCTTGTGATAGAACAGGTGGGCTTTTAGATGACTTCGCTATCTACGAAGCTGAAAGTGCTATTAATGTCTGTAATGCCCCAAGTCCTGCTGCTACTTCTTCACTTGCGATTGGTGAAACCGTCAGTAATTTGGCACTCAAACGGCTGTAATTTCACATATCGCTAATATTGGGTTTAGAGATAAATAATATAAAATGCCTAATTAGCAGTATGAATTTATTCAGACTTGTCTTTGCTCTTTTCATTATTGCCAATTCGCTTGCCTTAAAATCTCAGGAGTTCAATGTGATCTCCTATAACATACGCTATGACAATCCTCATGATAATGAAGATTGGTGGGGACACAGAAAAGAGGCTGTAGTTCAACTATTGAAAAATAATGAGCCTTTAGTTTTTGGTGTGCAAGAGGCTGTTAGTTCACAAATGGATTATATCAATGAATACCTGCCAGATTATTCATACTTGGGTGTTGGCAGAGATGATGGGAAGGAAGCTGGCGAGTTCAGTGCTATTTTTTATAATTCAGCAGAGCTCGAATTGCTCAAAGATGGCACTTTTTGGTTGTCTAATTCTCAATCAAAGTTTTCCAACGGTTGGGA
>CAYGKL010000093.1:12239-13781 GCA_964350505.1 uncultured Roseivirgaceae bacterium
AAGTTAACGTCAAGGAGTTTTGGGTTTTTATTAGTCTCTTCGATCATGTAGGGTTAGAAGCAAGAGATGAATCTTCAAAACTAATAATTTCGAAGATTAAGGAGATTACGGACCCCAATGATGCCGTAATTCTAACTGGCGACTTCAATACTACACCAGACAAAGCACCTTATGCTAACATCACAGCCTACATGGAAGATTCAGCTAAAGCATCTGCCGCCAAGCCAGAAGGCCCAATAGGGACTTTCAATGGGTTTAAATTGGATGCACCTTTAAAAGAAAGAATCGACTACATCTACAGCAAAAACATTCAAGTGCTTCAATACAAACACCTAGATACTAAACGCGATAATGGTCTTTGGGTGTCAGATCATTTGCCGGTACTGGCTAAAGTGACTTTCCGTTAAGAAACTCAAAAGTTCTTAATTCGCTGTAAGTAAATTCAGAACCAGGAACAACAAAGCCCACATGCCCACCTCTTTTCGGAGTCTCCAAATAGATGTTTTGGCTGTCTTCTGCCAATTCATAAGGAAAACATTTGCCTACCAGCAGCGGATCATTCAAAGCATTAATGATAAAAGTGGGTCTATCTATTTTTGAAATGAAAGGGTAAGGATTACAGTACTCATAGAAACCAGAAGCATCTTCAAACCCATTTAACGGACCAGAATATCGATTATCGAAATCCTTTAGCGATTTAAGCTTGTCAATCCCTTCAATATCAATTTCAGGGAACTGAGCTGCCTTGGCCTTAATCTTCACAATAAGCTTTTTGAGAAAGCGCTGCTCATATATTCTATTCGAACCTTCATAAAGTATTTCGACACTTTCTGGCAAGGAACAAGGTGCCGAAATGGCCACAGCTTTCTTCACTTGCTGCGGAATAGGGAATTCATCTCCCTGCCCCATATAGCGCAATGTTTGTCCACCGCCCATGCTTATGCCCAACAAACAGATTTCTTCATACCCTCCTTGCGCTAAGGCATGGTCTACCACAGCTCTCAAGTCGTAACTGGCTGCATGGTGATATAACTCCTTGGTTCGATTAATCTCACCATTGCAGGTTCTATTGTTCCAAGCTGCTACGTCCCAGCCTTGTTGACTAAAGAGCTTTGCGGGTGCGGTAACATAGTGTCTATCAGAACCACCCTCTAAACCATGCGAAACGATGAGCAACCTTTTATTTCCATTCCGAATCCAATCCACATTAAGAAAGTCATCATCTGGGGTTTCTATCTTTTGCCGATGGTAACTCACTCCTTTTATTTTTCGGGCAAGGCTCGGAATTACAGTTTCGATGTGCTTATTAAAATAAAAAAAAGGTGGCCCTTTATATTTCGATTCAACCAATGGCATGATGAGAAGACTATATTTGCTGCAAGCAAAAGATTATTCTACAATGAAAAAACCATTTTTTGTTTATTCGTACGCTTAAAGAATTATGACCCGCTTATTCCTCCTTTTCCTCGGCTTGGTAATGCTCCATTCTGCCATGGCACAACAGATCAAAGTTGTGGACAAGAATGATGGCCAACCGATTGA
>CAYGKL010000094.1:0-13495 GCA_964350505.1 uncultured Roseivirgaceae bacterium
CCAACATAAGCCAATCAATATCTAGTTCTTCGGCAGCCTCAATAATCACATCATCGTAGGGCGAAATTTTACCTTTACTAATAGAAGAGTAATCACTTGCTGCTCTAATTCTTTGACTTTTACTGCTTTTATAATATTTGTCATAGATCACATAAAAGTCAGGCTTCCTTTTCATTTGCTCTAACCATTCATCAACCGATTCCTTTAGACTTACTGCATTTTTTCTAACTGCCCAAGCTATTTGCTGCGGAAAGCTGATGTCCGTTTTTACATCCAAATCTGCATTATAAGATGCGTTGATCATAGCCACATCTTCATCTGCTACTGTATATTCTATTTCCCCTGCTGCTACCTGATTAATGAGGTTTTCAGTATCCACATCCCCTTCAATCTCTTTCATATTGATATCTGCCCCAATTTCGTCTGAAAGATTGTTCAGCCTCTCGGCAAAGGAAGAACCTTTTCTTACATACACAGTTTCTCCAGCGAGATCAATAGGGTTTCTGATTAAGGAGGCGTCAATCTGATGAATTTTAAGATCCCTCCAATTGTCTGGTTTTCTCTGTACCAAGACCTGTCTAACAGTATTGTGAGGAGCTGTAAAAGCCACTTTTTGACTTCTTTCTCTAGTAATTGTAAGGTGGTAAGCCATGATATCAGCCTCACCCTTATTCAGCATATCAAATGCCTTCTCCATGTTTGGGGTTAGGACTACCTCCAAATCTACTCCCAATGACTTAGACAAGCGGGTGAGCAATTCATATTCGTAACCCATTGGTTTTCCGCGGTAGATAAAATAGCTGGTTGTACTGTTATCTACTACCGCAATAAGGCTACCCCTTTCCTTTATTTTCTCTAGGTCAAAATCGATGGGATCTTGGTAGGAATTAGAATTATTGTCGGAAATTTGCTCTGTTTGACTAGAGCATGAAATAAACAGGAACAGTGCCAAGAGTGCTGCTAATGATGATTTAATGCCTGTTTTTTCTAATCTCATACTTTGCTATGGTACCTTAAAACGACAAAAGGCACTCAAGAATATAAAGAAGAGTTTTTAGAAATTCAAATTTGAAGGTTCTGACAAATCTAGTTAAGAGTCAATAAGCTTCAATGGAGAGGTGAAAAATGAAACTATCCTGAACAGCAAAATGCTAAACGAATGCTGGCCAAGCCATCTCGTAAATTAATAGCACTAAAAATAAATGAACCTTAATTAGAACAATTTTGCCCGATAAATTTCATGGCCTGCTGATTAAAAAAATCTGGTTGTTCAACGTTACAGACATGGCCACTATCTGGCACTATTGTTAAAAATGAATTCGAATGTTTTCTGACTAAGTCCATCACCTGAGGAAGAAACATATAATCTTCATCTCCCATTAAATAAAGTGTTGGCAACTTAGTATCATTCTCATTAAAGTATTTCAGCAACGGATTCAACTTATAAGTAAGATTAAACCACCTGATGAATTCTTTCTGACATAGTTTTTTAGCTTGGTCTGCAAATAGAATTCTAGACTCAAGGTTTCTCTTCCTTGGCATTATAATCCATGCAAAAAGTTTGTAAAGCCACATGTAAGGGATAATGTGCTTCCCTGCATTACCTACTGTAACAAGAAATTTTGATCGTACATTAAGCCTAGTCACAGCTCCACCCATTACCAAAGAGCTCACCCTTTCAGGAGCAATTTCGCAGATGGTCCTCATAATAATCGTCCCCAAGGAGATACCCACAAAATGTGCTTTCTTAATCTCGAGATGATCCATCACCTCTAGAATGTCCTTAGAGATATTTTCGAAATTATATTCATCGTTAAAATACCTTTTGAACACTTCCTGAGATTTTCCATGGCCTCTTAAATCTATAAGAAGCACATTATAATTCTCTTTGAAAGATTTGATCTGCTTGAACCAAATAGACGAACTACCGCCTGCGCCATGCACAAAGGTAACCCACTCTAAAGAGGATGAATGTCTATATGTTTTATGATACAGCATAATTAAGAAGACTTCAAAAATAACGTTTGAAGTATAAATTAGTTCGACCGTTTAAAGAACAATAAATTCCTAACATAAAAAAAGCCTCAGAGTTTATCTGAGGCTTTAAAATATTGGATATTAATAGCTTACTGATTGAAGATATATCTAATACCAACTTGCATTCTCCAAGTATCACCAAATGACACTGAATTTCTGAATGTCTCCGTTGGGAAGTTAGAAGTGCCGGGAATCGTGTTCAATCTATAAATTGGCTCTCCAGCTGCATTTCTACCTCTGTAATTAAGAAGGTTTCTCTGATTTTCGAATTGTGCAACACCCCAAGTAGAATTCAACAAGTTAGCAGCATTAAGAATATCCAAAGTGAATTGGAATTTGTTTTTGCCGTCACCAGTTACCGGAATGTCTTGAACGAATCTCACATCAAATCTATTCAACCAAGGTCTAACAGCACCATTTCTTTCTGCTATGCTACCTCTGTTATCACTCAGGTACTCGTCTTGATCGATGTACGCATCAAGCAATTGGGCTTGTTGAGCTGCAGTGATTGTCTGACCACTTAGAGTAAATTCTTGAAAATTCAATTCTGAAGCGTCATTAGGTATATACATTAGACGGTTTGAAGCATCTCCAAAGTTTCCAGAGTAAGTGTAGCTAAATCTACCGTTAGCAGAACCTTCATAGAATACTGAGATGGTGCTGTTGCCTAAGTTATAAGATAAAGTACCAATGACTCTTGAAGGGATATCAAAACCAGCAAAGTTCAAATCTGGGTCGTTTCTGTCTGTAGAAACAGTAGAAGACCACAATGAAACAGCCTGAGAACCTCCCGCTGCATCAAGATCACGTGCTCTTGATCTTGTGTAAGCCAAAGATGTTGAAAGACCGTTGCTGAATTCCTTAGAAGCTTGCAGCGTGATCGAATAGTAATCAGCCTTCCTATCAGCATTAGTTAACAAGAATACATTTCTAAAGTCTCCATCATTAGAATAGTTAGTTCCATTCCAGTAAGGTCTTTCATCTGGGCCAGCCAATGTGCCATCAGGGTCTCTCAAGATAGCATTGTAGGCAATTGGAGTAGATACATCTCTTGAATAGATTAACTCAGCAGTACCTAAAATTCCAAACGGAAGTTTCTTGTCAACAGCAACATTTGTTCTCCATACTTGTGGTAGTCTGAAATTTTCGTCTGTCAAGTTAAGCTCATTAGAAAGCGTTACAGCAGGGTTAGTAGGGTTCCCGAAATTTACATCCGGATTGAATACCCAGTTTGGACCGAATGCGGCTGCAACATCAGCACCCTCGTAACCTAAACCACCTCTTACAACTCCAGAACCATTTACTTGGTTAGATAACCAAACAAAAGGAATTCTACCAGAGAAGATACCGGTACCACCTCTTACTTGCATGCTTTTATCGCCATAGACATCCCAGTTCACACCTACTCTTGGAGAGAATAATGGATTCACTTTAGGGAATGTAGAAACATCTGGAGTGAATGAATCACCATTACCATCAATAAATGACTTGTTCAAGTTGGTCAAAAGTTCATTTTGAGGAAGGTCGATTGGGTAGAAAGGTAGGTCAACTCTCAAACCACCTGTAACTTTCAACTTGTTATTGATTTGATACTCATCTTGAACATAAAGACCTATTTGACCAAATCTTGTCTCATCAGTTGGAGGAGTTGTTGTCCCATCTATAGCAAAACTCTTCGCGAATGCATCTGGGTAAGATCCAGGAACTCTATTGATGATAGCGTCTTCAAAAGCTTGGTATGTATTAAACCTGTAGAAACCATTGAAAACTGGGTTGAAGGCATTGTCAAATGTCATATACTCAAAGTTGAAACCAAAAGTATAGGTGTGGTTGCCTTTGAATAAGGTGAAGTTATCAGTGATATTGAAAACGTTGTTTTCTAGCAAGTTCCCAACAGAAAATAATTCATTACCTAAAGAGAAATAGTATAATGGGTTACCACTTGCATCTGGCTCAAGTACTTCAATAAATGGAAATGCTTGACCACCAGGAATACCTCTTTTTGGATCGGTAATTGAGGTGAAACCAACGTTCAATTGATTAGACATATTACTACCTACCACTGAGTTCAATTCAGCCACAAAAGACTTCACACTTCTATCGTTAGTATAGTTAGTGTTTCTGAAGTTCATTGCTTCGATACCAGTTCTCGTAGTGTTTCTATAACGAGTAGAAATGAATCTGATTGAGTTACCGTTTGTACGCACATCATTGAATGCTGTGTAAGCATTGTAACGAGCAGAGAACTTATGGTTCTTGTTAATGTTGAAGTCCAATCGAACGTTGAATCTTTCTTGCTCTGAAGCAAAAGGATAACCTTCAAAAGGACCAGTTTGATAGCCATATAGCTCACTCATTCTGTTACTAACATTCTGAAGAAGTGCAGCAGGAACTCTAGAGATAAACAATCCATCAGGAGTCTCACCTGGCTGTAAAGCTCTTTTTTGATAACTAGGAATGGATTCAGTTTCTTTCTCATAGTTTACGAAAAAGAATAATTTGTTTTTCAAGATCGGACCACCAAGTCTGAACCCAGTGATTTCGTTTTGAGAATTATCTATCGCTAATCTTGTATCACCAACTTTATCTCCAATCATTTGGTCATTTCTCAAGTAGTAGTAAGCAGATCCAGAGAAATTGTTAGTACCAGATTTAGTAATAGCGTTAACACTGGCACCAGTAAATCCACTTAATCTAACATCGAATGGAGCCAAATTTACTTGTACCTCCTCAATAGCATCAAGTGAAATAGGGTTTGAACCAGCAAACTGACCAGAACCTAAACCGAAGTTGTTATTGTAAATGTTACCATCGATAGTGTAGTTGTTGAACCTACTGCTAGTACCAGCGAATGAAGTACCATTAGACTGTGGAGTCGTTCTAGTAAAATCATTCAAACTTCTGTTAATAGTTGGTAAGGTATTGATCTTCTCTAGAGAAAGGTTATTGCTGGCTCCTGTTCTGTTTCCATCAAAAACACCATCAGAAGATCCAACTACTTCTACATCTTGCAAAGCAACAGTAGTTTCATTCAACTTTACATCAAGCTTGAAAGATTGACCTAATTGTAGGTTTAGCCCCTCTTTTTTGAATTCTTGAAAACCCACGAAAGTAACAGTGATAGTGTATGGACCACCAACTCTCATATTTGGAATTAGAAAGTAACCTTCACTATTTGTAATGTTACCGTACTGAGAACCACTAGGAACATGGATAGCAACCACTGTTGCTCCAGGTAGCGATTCGCCATTAGCATCCGTCACTTTACCGTTTAAAGATGACGTAGTCGTTCCTTGACCATATGCAGCAGTCGAAAAGACCGCAAACATAACTACAAGGAAAGCATTGAGTAATGTTCTTTTCATAGAAGAATTTTTAATTGGTTAGTTTAGTTTCATTTCTAAATCTGATAGACCAAGGGCCTTGTGCGAAATGCCCTGCAAAATTATGTTTAAGCAGGATCATCAGCGTTTAACAAATGTTATGATTTCGCTACGATTCTAGGGATAGATTAACCTTTCCTTAACATTCACAGCTTATCAGTTCTAAATGATTTCCAGAGGTGAATAAAAAACTTTTTAAAGTGTTAGTATTTATTGAAGCCAACCTGAACATTTTACCGTTCATCCTATTTTTTCCAAAGCGCGAAATTAACTAGAAATCATTTTTGACCAAGCCTTTTATTCACTTTTTTGTCAACCCACCTTTACCTAGGTGAAACTAAGAATATTTTATTAAGTGAAGGTTATCAGTATATTGCTTTTGAGAACTTCTATACCATGGGAAAAAACTTATTTAAGCTGCTATGCTTAGCCTTCATAGTCGTTGCTAATTCGACTTATGGCCAAATCAATCTAGATTATTATTTACCTCAAAATGTAGCATTCAACCCGAATATCCCCACTCCTCAATCGGTCATAGGGCATGAGGTTGGAGAATGGCACGTCACTCATGACAAGCTTGTGCTTTATATGAGGGAGTTGGCCAAAGCTTCTGACAGAATAACGATTGAGGAAATTGGCAGAACTCATGAAGACAGGCCACAGCTTTTGCTAACTATCACACATCCAGACAATCATGCTGGAATAGACAAGATCAGAAGTGACCATTCTTGGTTAACGTACCCCAACGAGGCTGATAAATTCGATATAAAAAAGATGCCCGTAGTTGACTATATGGGTTTTAGTATTCACGGCAATGAACCTAGCGGATCAAATTCTTCCATGCTTGTTGCTTATTATATGGCTGCAGCCCAAGGCCCTGAAATAGAAAACATGCTGCGCAATTCAGTTATTCTTTTAGACCCCTCTTACAACCCAGATGGACTCAACCGATTTTCAACTTGGGCGAACATGCACAAAAGCAAGTATGTAAACCCTGACCCAGCCGACAGAGAATACAGCGAAGCATGGCCTGGAGGAAGAACAAATCACTATTGGTTTGACCTTAATAGAGACTGGTTACCAGTACAACAACCTGAATCAAAAAATAGAATTGCCAAATACCACTTATGGAAACCAAATGTTCTCACAGACCACCATGAAATGGGAACAAATTCTACCTTCTTTTTTCAACCTGGCGTGCCAGAGAGAACGCACCCCTTAACCCCAGAATTAAATCAGGAACTTACTGCAAAAATTGGTGAATATCATTCAGCCTCTTTAGATAGCATCGGTTCACTTTATTTTACTAAAGAAGGTTATGATGACTTCTATTATGGAAAAGGTTCTACCTTCCCAGATATCAATGGTGGTATTGGAATTCTCTTTGAGCAAGCAAGCTCTCGTGGACATGCTCAGGAAAGCGATAATGGTATTCTTGAATTCCCATTTACCATTAAGAATCAATTCAACACTGCTCTTTCTACTTGGAAAGCTTCTGTTGAAATGAGAGAAGAACTACTGGATTATCAGCGCAACTTTTACAAGCAAGTATTGAAAGATGCCGATAATGACAACGCCAAAGCCTACATTTTCAAAGCCGAAAAAGATCCCGCTAGAGCCTACCATTTGGCGGAAATACTCACAGCACAAGAGGTTGATTATTATCGTCCTTCAAGAAATATTAGCATGGGAGAAGAGGAATATACACCAGAGAATAGTTACATCATTCCTCTAAAGCAACGTAACTACAAGCTCGTGAAAGCAATGTTTGAAAAACGAACAACATTTCAGGATAGCCTCTTTTATGATATCTCAGGATGGACTTACCCTATGGCCTTCAACTTGGAGTACAATGAAATGGGCAGCCGTGACTATGGAAGAAATCAACTGGGAGAAAAAGTAGACAAACTTGAGTTCCCTGTAGGGCAAGTAGTTGGTGGACAGAGCCCTTACGCCTATCTTTTCGAATGGCATGGATATTATGCCCCACGTGCTGCCAACCGGTTATTAGAAAAAGGAGTACGCATTAAAGTAGCTACGAGAAAATTCTCTGGCCCTGATGAAAAAGAATTTGATAGAGGAACTATATTAATTCCGGTAGCCAATCAATCTATCAGTGAAAGTGAACTCTTTTATGAGATGCAGCAAATAGCGGCAGAAGATGGTTTAGATGTTTTTGCCATGCAATCTGGAGCAACTCAGGGTGTATCTCTGGGTAGCAATTCCTTCATTTCACTCGAAAAGCCAGAAGTGGCGCTTATTGTGGAGTCTGGAAGCTCGTACGATGCTGGAGAAGTTTGGCACTTGTTAGATACTCGTATGCACATGAGGGTAACCAAACTACCAGAAGACAGACTCGGCTCTAGCCTTATTGATAGGTACAATACACTCATTATCACAGGAGGGCTGGACCTATCTGAAAATGGAATGCAAAATTTGAGGAGGTGGATCGGCAATGGAGGAACCTTAGTCGGTCTTGGTTCAGCAGTTACTTGGATGTCGAGAAACAAACTCACCAACCTAAAGTCTGTTGAAGTTGAATACCCTAATACCGAGGAAATAACTTATGACAAAATAGATAATTACAATCGATCTCTCTACATACCTGGCGGAGTATTCATGTCGGAATTAGAGCTTTCTCATCCAATGGCTTTCGGATATTATAAAGAATCAGTTCCTACTTTTAAAAGAGGCACTATCTTAATCGAACCTTCTGATAGCAAATTTGCTAATGTTGGGAAGTATACTGAAGAGCCTTTAGTCTCAGGATGGATCAGCGATGCTAATCTTGAAGCGATGAAAGGAACTTCGACAATTAGAGTGAATAGCCTTGGGAGAGGAAGGATAGTTTCCTTGGTAGACAATCCTAATTTCAGAGCATTCTGGTATGGCACCAACAAATTAATGATGAATGCCATTTTCTTTGGAAGGATTGTGAATGGATATGCAGCGCGTTAATTGACATATTTCACCCCCCTAAGTCAGTTTTTTTAGTATTTTTGACAAAATTATTCAACGGTGAGCAACCGCTTATTTTTACTCGACAAAAATTACATTTTAAAACAGGCGCAGTCAGACCTACGCCTAGAGCTTGAAGCTCAGTTGGTTGACTATGTCAAAGAAGCATACTTTTTACAGTTCAACCCATTAAGGCTTCCTGATGATGTAAGTGAACAAGTGGAAGCTTTTAAACCTGCCCACCTTTCCTTCTTCGATGAGCTTTATGATATTCTTGCTGGAATTTTCAGGTATCAGATTGGTGATAATCAGTTAGAGTTCTTGTTTGATGGTAAGAGCCATTATGAAAAATATTTAGTCGATTGGAAGGCCGCTTTTCAAGAGTACGTGAATGATATGTGCCAGAAAAAGAACTTCATCTTAGCGGCTTTGGAACTTACTGTTTTTCATTCCCCAGAAAAAAGAATCGAATTAGCCCAGAACCGCATGAAAGTGGCAATTTTCGATCATTTTGAATTGAAAGTTTACAAGCACAAAGGGATTCAAACCTACAAATCTAAGAGCGCTTAATATTGAATTCTGTATAACCTTCTGGCTTAAAATCTTCAGTTTTTACACTTTCAACTATCGACATTGGTGAACCTAATTTGCACCATTCCGTCAAAGCATATAAATCCTTCCCTTCTGCATGAATTTGAACATCACCATTCGGTAGATTCATACACCAACCACTTAAGCCTAATTTTCTAGCCATCTCTTGAGTAGATATCCTGAAGAATACACCTTGAACTTTTCCTGTGACGACTATTCTAATTGCCTTTTGCATATTCCATCATGATTTGGACTCCCGATGAGGTTCCCAACCGATCTGCTCCAGCGGCAATCATGGCTTCAGCATCTGCCAAACTTTTAATTCCTCCAGAAGCTTTAATACCCACATTAGAAGGAGCTGCTTTTCTCATTAATTCTATGTGCTCTACTTTTGCACCCGCTCCGGCAAATCCGGTAGAGGTTTTGACAAAGTCAGTACCGGCTTCTGAGCAAAGTTTTGTGGCTCTTACTATTTCTACATCAGAGAGGTAGGCTGTTTCAATAATTACTTTCATCAAACATCCGGCTTCATGAATGATGTGAGCACATTTAGCTAACTCAACTTTCACCCAAGGCATTTCATCTTTAAAAGCTGAAATATTCATGACAATATCCAGTTCATTAGCGCCCTGCTCAATGGCTTTTTTGATTTCAAACTCCTTAGTTTCAGTCTGATTATAGCCCAATGGAAAACCGATGACCGTAACGAGTTGAATGTCAGCATCACCCAGTTCTCGAGCAGCCTTCTTCACCCAAAACGGTGGAACACAAACACCAATAAAGCCAAACTCTTTTGCCTCTTTTATTAACTGATCTACATCCTTGCCAACCATGATTGGTTTTAGTGCAGTATGCTCTATGTACCTATTAATATCCATCGACATAGTCTTGTAAGTAACTGTATTTCTCTGTTAACTGACCATTATTGGTAATAGTGGCTCTTTCAATGATGCCATCCTTATCTTCTCCTAAAAGGTTGGGAAGAATATGCGAAACGAACTCTTTGCCAAAATCTTCAGAGGCATTTCTTGGCAACTCGCAGGGTAAATTATCTACGGCCATTACAGTTATGTTGCTTTCATCCGTAAAGGGCTCCTCAACTCTATCATTATTAGGGTTATAATCATAAACTGGGTCTTCAATAGTACTTGGCTGTTTGGTGGAAGGAATGGAGCCTTCGATATCACAAGTAATATCTGCCACCACTCTTATCTTAAAGTCTTTTCTAGAAATATCTTCCCGAGTGAACAAAACAGGTGCGCGAGGATCCCAAAAAGCTCCAGCAATTAATAGGTCGGCCTTTCTTGCGTAAGGCAAAAAGTCAGATTCATATTCAGCCGGGTTAGCATAAAACTCATCTCTATCGAACAAGCCACCGTCTAACTTCTTATTGTAATCCCTTGTATTGAGTTGCGTGTAAACCGGTTCATTGAAATACTCATCTAGAAATTCGGCAGGGCTTACCTTTCTTATCTTCATGCCATCTAACACCTCCATTGCACCTTTAGAAACTCTACCTCCTCCCGTAAGCAGAATCTTCATCTTAGGAAGTTCTACCTTGGTGAATTCGGTTTTTAGGTCGTTTAAGTCGAAGCACTCATGAGCGGGTCTTAAATGGAAGAGGTTATATCTTTTTCCATAAGTCAATACACCATTATATGCCCCCACAATGCCGGCATATCTTCCGAAGGCAATGAGTCTCTTTCCATTTTTATTGGTCAAGCATTCCCAATCAATTAACCTTACCCGCTTTTTAAGAATGGCATGGAGTAAGTCTCTGTTATATTCTTGTTTCTTAATGGTATGAGAAAAAAAGAAGTGTGTTTTGCCATTCGCCAACATGTCTAACGGCACTTCCTTCACCCCTACAATAATTTCGCAATCAGAAACATCATCGACCAAAATGGCCCCTGCTTGCTCATACTCCTCATCCTTAAAGCACCTGATATCACTTCTTTGGCACTTTATTTCTAAAGAAGGATTTATATGTAGTATAGATTTTACTTGATCAGGGGTTAAGGGGACTCTTCGATCAACAGGAACCTTGCCTTCTTTTATAACTCCTAGACTTATTTTTGTCATATTTCTTAGTGGTTGAAATTTTACTTTTGTGCTTAATAGCATATAACCATTATTTCAATAAATTTATCTTTATGAAAGGCTCAATACTTCTATTACTGGTTCTATTTACAACAACAATCATTGGTTGTCAAGATAAAGAGGAGTCAGTGGTCATAGAGGAGAATAATTACATGGTTGAATTACTGAATCAACAACATGAAAAAGTAAATGCTCTTGATGTAACTTATTATTTTAATGCAAAAAGAGCAATTGCATACGACTCTTTAAGAAAAAAGTTTGAAAGAAATTTTGAGACATATATTTCATACAATTATTGGTATATCAGAGAAACACTCAATAGCGGAGAAACCACTAAAGCCATTGAACTTCTTCAAGCTTTTGATGAACAGTTAAATAAGGAAAATAAAAGCTTACCAGAGCAATGGGATTACTTTTATAAAAGGCTGGGGGCATTGTCATATATCCGTTTAGGCGAGCAAGTGAATTGTCTTACAAACCACACAACCTCCTCCTGCATACTTCCTATTTCAGATGATGGAATCCATATAAATACAGACGGTTCGGAACAGGCCATAGCCATAATTGAGAATATATTGGTTGACTACCCTGATGATCTAGAGCTGGTTTGGTTACTGAATTTAAGCTATCAGACCATTGGAAAGTACCCAGAATTTGTGCCAGAAGAATACCTGATCCCAGAAACAGCTTTTAAGAGTGAGCCTGCCATTCAAAAATTTATTGATCTAGCGCCCCAGTTGGGCTTAGCTACATCTGGCATTGCTGGTGGGTCAATAATGGAGGACTTTAATAATGACGATTATTTAGATATAGTTACAACGTCAAGTGGATTTACATCTCAAGATCAAATGAGGCTCTACATTAACAATGGTAGAGGAGGGTTTAATGATGAAACTGAGACTTCAGGGCTTACAGGTTTAGTTGGGGGATTAAATTGTCAACAAACTGATTATAATAATGATGGACTGAAAGATATTTTTGTATTAAGAGGAGGTTGGTTTGGCCCTTGGGGAAAACACCCTAATTCATTATTGAGAAACAATGGAGACGGCACTTTCACTGACGTAACCAAAGAGGCAGGTTTACTTTCAATGTTTCCAACTCAAACAGCTGCCTGGGCCGATTTCAATAATGACGGTTGGTTGGATGTCTTCATAGGTAACGAATCATTTATACCTCCAGGTGTAAGTAATAGGGAGTCTTTAAAGAGAACCCATAAAACAGAATTCTACATCAATCAGGGAGATGGAACCTTCAAAAATATGGCCGAAGAGTCTGGTCTTGATTTTGTCAAAATGGTGAAAGGAGTTGTAGCATTTGACGCTAATAATGACAACCTGTTGGATCTTTACCTTTCCGTAAATCAAGGTGAGAATGTTTTTCTTATCAATAAAGGCGACTTAGAGTTCGAAGATGTCACTGCCAAATTAGACATGGCTTATCCAATTGAAAGCTTCCCAGTTGGAGCCTTTGACTATAACAATGATGGTTTTGAAGATCTGTTAGTTGCAGGGTATAGCTCTACTGACAAGCCTTTATCACATGAGTATATGGTCGATTTAATGGGAAAAGAAGCTCAAGCCGCTCTTCCTATTCTTTACAAGAATAATGGTGACGGCACATTCTCAGATGTTACCGAGGAGGCAAGATTAAATCATTCTATTTATGCAATGGGATTCAATTATGGTGACCTAAATAACGATGGGTATTTAGATTTATACTTTGGAACAGGCGACCCAAATTTTGAGAGCATCATACCAAATCGCATGTTTCTAAACATTGATGGTCAATATTTTGAAGAGGTAACATTTACAGGAGGATTTTCAAATATTCAAAAAGGCCATGGCATCAGCTGGGGAGATATTGACAATGATGGAGATGATGATATATACATAACACTCGGTGGAGCGCATGAAGGGGATATATATCAAAATCAGTTGCTCATGAATCCACAACTTAATGGCAACTGGATAAACATAACCTTAGAAGGAAGAGAGTCTAATCGTGCCGCCATAGGGACTAAAGTGCATCTTATCACTTCATTAGGAAAACATATTTACAGAACCGTATCTCAGGGCGCTAGCTTTGGCGCAAATAGTTACCGTCTAAAAATTGGGTTAGATAACGCAGACGAGGTTGAGAAATTAGAAATCATATGGCCAACAACAGATAAAAAGCAGCTATTTGAAAATTTGGAAGTGAACCAATTCATTCGAATCATCGAAGGGCATGATGAAATTGAAAAAATAGAAATAGCTCCGCTAAAACTAAACCCAATGATGCACATGGCAACAGCTGATCATTAGAGAGAAAAACTACTTGCTTTTATAATTAGACATTAACTCTTCCGCTATATCCTCTACGTATGTGCGAGCATTGAACATAGAATCTTTAAAGCTGCTTGCTTTATCCCTTACCTGAAAGAC
>CAYGKL010000095.1:0-13464 GCA_964350505.1 uncultured Roseivirgaceae bacterium
TCAACATGAGAAGACGAAAAAATGCTTCAAGGTTGAGGTTGAAAAAGAGGATTACGCAGTAATTGAAAAAGAGAAGACATCGAGGCTACACTGTTTTTTAATTATTCAAAATTTACTTTTTAGGTATTTGAACAGATATAGATTTACAACCTAAAGTAGATTGTCATTTTATTTCTTGAAATTATTGGATGGCCTCTTTGAAGACCTGGTTGCCATCTAGGCATTTTAGCGAAAAGGTTTAGGGCTTCTTTTTCGAATTTTTTGTGCGTACTACTGATAATTTCGACTCCGCTAATTAACCCTGATTTATTTACCTTAAAGCTAACCACAACTTCTCCTTCAACTTTTCTTTTAGCCAGAGATTCAGGGTATTCGAGATGTTCTTTTTGAAATGCCGTAAGTGCATCCTTGCCACCAGGAAATTGAACATCGAATTCAAGAAACGGTTTGAGGATATCCAAGGCATTTTTTTGGATTTCACCATCAGCCTTTCGGTAAACGGATTTTCCATTTTCAAAGGTTCTGTAAAATCCAACACTATTTATGATGGATTTGAAATAAATCCGATTATCACTCATTTCGAATATTTGTAGAGCTAATTGATGATCTTTAAAGAAATTGAGGGTGTCCACTGGCTTTCCGGCCTCATAGCGGGCTGAAAGAAAAAGAATTCCGTTTGAATCATAGAATTCCCAATTACCAACCAGTTCATTTTCCGAGTTGACGAGGTTTGGCGCGGAATTTTGGGCAACCCCAAGTGATGCAAACCAAAGGTTCACAAAGAGGAATGAGTATATATTAATTCTTCTCATTATTCGAAATTAAAAACAACCCTATAAATGTCAATCCACCATTTAGCGCTAGAATAAAGAAGCCAAACCAACTGCCTGAAGCCAAGTCGATAAAGTAGGAGAGTACTGGTGCGGCAAGGCAAATAGGAAGCACATACTTATCTATCACAGATCGCTTTGTTAAGAGCCCAAAACTGAATAGGCCAAGTAAAGGCCCATAGGTATAACCTGCCGCTTTAAAGATGGAGTTGATGACGCTGTCATCATTGATAGCATTGAAGATCAAAATGACCAAAAAGAGCAGAATGGAGAAACCAATATGCACTTTGAGTCTGGTTTTCTTCTTTTCAGATTCCTCCTTATTTTCAAAATTCAGAAAGTCCACACAAAAAGCTGTTGTTAAAGCGGTAAGGGCAGAGTCAGCACTTGAGTAGGCGGCTGCAATAATACCTAGCAGAAAAACCACCCCAGCAAATGTGCCTAAGTTGTTCAAGGCCAAAAGTGGGTATAATTGATCGGTTCTGGTCGGGATTTCGATGCCATTACTTTCAGCATAGATATATAACAAGGCACCCATGCACAGGAAAAGAAGGTTGGCAAAAATCAACACAACACTGAATCCGAAAATGTTTTTCTGAGCTTCTTTCAGGTTTCGACAGGTCAGGTTTTTTTGCATCATATCCTGATCTAGCCCAGTCATTACAATGGCAATCAGGGCACCGGATATAAATTGCTTAGGAAAGAATTTCGGGCTGCTCCAATCCCAAAAGAATATTTTTGACATTTCGCTAGCTTGAATTTCTGAGATGGCTTCGCCTAAAGACCAATCAAGTTCTCTTATGATAATGAAAACAGTAACACACACTGCTGTGAGCATAAAGAGGGTTTGCAGCGTATCTGTCCATACAATCGTCTTAATTCCTCCTTTAAAAGTATAGACCCAAATGAGGAGAATAGTTACCAAAACACTGACCCAAAATGGCACGCCAAAAGCATCGAATAAGGCAGTCTGTAAAACAATGGCCACTAGAAAAAGCCTGAAACTAGCTCCAACAACTCTTGATAAAAGGAAGAAACCTGAGCCTGTTTTATACGACCAGAAGCCAAAGCGTTGCTCTAAATAGCCATAGATAGAAACCAAATTCAAACGATAATACAAAGGCATCAGCACGGTGGCAATGACAAAATAGCCCAACAAATAACCGATCACTACCTGAAAATAGGAGAAAAAACTATTGCCAACCTCGCCCGGAACGGAAATGAAAGTTACGCCAGAAAGAGAAGCCCCAATCATACCAAAAGCCACTAAATACCAAGGGCTTTGTCGGTTGGCGGTAAAAAAGGTTTGCGTATTGGCACCTTTAGAGGTTAGTCTGGCAATGATCACCAGCATCAAAAAGTATCCACCAATTAAGGCAATAACTAAGGTCGGACTCATGTGGTAAAGATATCAGTATATCAGTGATCAGGAAACAGTTGATCAGTTATCTGTAAACAGAAATCAGGGACTAGGTAATACATCTTTCTCCTACGGAACCGTCATTGCGAGGAGCAAACTTCGCGCTAGCAGAAGTTTGTAACGAAGCAATCTGTCAGTTATGGCGCACTCTGGAAGGAACAGGCAGATTGCCACGTCACAAGTTTGACTTGGGTCAAACTTTCTCCTCCCAATGATTAAGAAGAGTTGAATACTGATACACTGATTACGGATTTCTAATCAACCATTCTCTTGACAAAGTGGTTATGCAGATGAATTTCATTAAATTTGAGCAAAAATTTGAGATATGCGATTAAGCTATAAAGAGCAAGAAAGCGTTGATGTGTTAGAAGAAGTTATTGATGAAGACCTGTGTGATCTGGTTGTGTTCAATGATGATGTAAATACTTTTGAGCATGTAATCAATATCTTAATGAAGGTTTGTAAACATTCTGCCGAACAGGCTGAGCAGTGCACCTACCTTATACACTTTAAGGGCAAATGCACTGTGAAAAATGGATCCTTCACAGAGTTGAGACCTATGTGTGAAAGTATTTTGGATGCGGGAATTACCGCAACTGTTATGTAATTTATCACTTCCACGACATTGAACTTCCCCCCGAAAATTGTAGAAAATGCGATAGAAGAAATCTCCAAGCTGCCCGGAATCGGTAAGAAAACAGCTCTGAGATTGGTATTGCATTTACTTAAGCAAGAAAGAGATGCTACTGAAAACCTTACGGCTGCATTGAGTCATTTAAGGGAGGACATTAAGTATTGTGGCACCTGCCACATGATTTCCGATACGACAGACTGTACTTGCAGAACCATAAGCCGAGACCTGACGACAATTTGTGTGGTACAAGACACACCAGATGTAATGGCAGTCGAAAATACTGCGCAATATAAAGGGCTTTATCATGTGCTAGGAGGAGTTATTTCACCCATTGAAGGTATCGGTCCAGAAGACCTTCACATCGAATCACTCTTCACAAGAATTGAGAAAAGCGATCCGAAAATTGAGGAAGTTATTTTTGCTTTAAGTCCGAATATGGAAGGAGATACTACGGCCTTCTATATCACCAAAAAACTGAAGGCTTTGGGTTTAAAAGTCACTACTATTGCACGAGGAATACCTATTGGAGGCGAGCTAGAGTATGCCGATGAAGTAACGCTAGGTCGCAGTATAATTACCAGAACCATTTACGATTAGAATTGATATGAACATAGTTTCAGACCGCATTTTAAACATGACCGAATCGGCTACTTTGGCTATGGCAGCCAAGGCTAGAGAATACAAAGCCAAAGGCATCAACGTGATTAGCCTAAGCTTGGGTGAACCCGATTTCAAAACTCCTCAACATATCCAAGATGGCGCAAAGCAAGCTATCGACACTGGTAAATATTTTGCCTATCCTCCAGTAAATGGCTATCTCGATTTGCGTGAGGCCATCTCTGCCAAATTCAAAAAGGAGAACGGATTAGATTATTCGGCAGATCAGATTGTGGTTTCCAACGGAGCTAAACAGTCTATCGCCAATATTTTCCAGTCTATTATTAATGAAGGCGATGAAGTAGTGGTATTCTCTCCTTTCTGGGTGAGTTATTCAGCCTTGATTGAGTTAGCTGGTGGAGTTCCTGTTTTTGTGAATGGAGGCATCGAAAATGACTTTAAAGTAACTGGCGATCAGTTTGCCGCGGCCATCACTCCTAAAACTAAGGCGATGATTTTCTCATCTCCTTGTAACCCGACTGGTTCGGTTTTTACCAAAGAGGAATTAGAGTCAATTGCTGAAGTGGTGCTCAAGCATGACAACCTCATTGTTATTTCAGATGAGATTTACGAGCACATCAACTACACTGGTGCTCATGCCAGCATTGGTTCATTGCCTGGTATGCTGGAAAAAACAGTAACCGTAAATGGCATGGCCAAAGGTTTTGCCATGACAGGCTGGAGAGTAGGTTATATTGGTGCGCCACTTTGGTTGGCTAAGGCTTGTAGTAAAATTCAGGGTCAGTTTACTTCTGCGAACTGTTCTATTGCTCAGAGAGCTGCATTTACAGCCTTAACAACTGATCTGGCTCCAACCCGTGAGATGTCAGCGGAGTATTTGAGAAGGAGAGATATGGTGAAAGAATTATTGGATGAAATTCCAGGTGTAAAAACCAATATGCCTCAAGGAGCATTCTATTTCTTCCCAGATATGAGCTACTTTTTTGGTAAGTCTGACGGAACAACTACCATAAATGATGCTGATGAATTGGCATTATACATTTTAGAGAATGCACAGGTTTCTGTGGTTACAGGAGGTGCATTTGGTGCACCAAATTGCATCAGGTTGTCTTATGCTGCCTCTGAACAAGATTTAAGAAATGCCATTAGCCAAATGAAATCGGCTTTAGCTAAATTGAAATAAATGACTTTTAGTAACGCGGAATCACTTTTTGAAGCTTTCAGTAAACTCAAGGTATTGGTCATCGGAGATGTGATGGTCGATTCTTATGTGTGGGGAGCTGTGAGCAGAATTTCTCCTGAAGCACCTGTGCCAGTGGTATTGGCCAAAAGTAAAGAAAAGCGTTTGGGTGGTGCTGCCAACGTGGCCTTAAACGTACAAGCTTTGGGTGCTACGCCAATTCCATGTGCCATTGTGGGCGATGATTTGGATGGAGAGTTCTTTCTAGAAAGATTGAAAGAAAGAGGCATTCCAAACAAAGGTGTGATTACAAGTTCTGAACGTGTTACAACGGTGAAAGAAAGAATTCTGTCAGGCTCTCATCAAATGTTGAGGGTAGACACTGAATCTGATAAGGAGATGAGTGAAATGGAGCAGAAAAGCTTGCTCGCTCATATCAAGAACTTATTGCCAGAGTGCGATGTGGTAATTTTTGAAGATTACGACAAAGGGGTGATCAACAAAACCATCATTTCAGAAACCATTTCAGAAGCTAACCGACTAGGGATTCCAACAGTGGTCGATCCTAAGAAACGCAACTTCATGGAATATAAAGGTGCAACGCTTTTCAAACCCAACTTAAAGGAATTGCGAGAGGGAATGAAGTTAGACGTTGATCCGAAAGACATGGATTCCGTGAAGTCAGCAGCTAAGGCCTTACAAGAGGTATTAGGTGCTAAAATGGTGATGGTAACACTATCCGAGCATGGTGTTTTTATCAAAGACAATGGAGAAACGCATCACATTCCAGCACATATTCGTCAAATCTCAGATGTTTCTGGAGCGGGGGATACTGTGATCAGTATTGTGGCCTGTGCTTTGGCGGCAGGGCTAGATGCTAAACGCACAGCGGCTTTAGCCAACCTTGGCGGAGGTTTGGTATGCGAGCATGTGGGTGTTGTACCCATTAACAAGGAGGATCTTTTAGAGGAAGCCATCGAACAAAAAATATTCAGCTGATGCCATTTCTTAACCTAAAAGATGTTCCTTCAAAAGAATTACTTCCTGGTTTTTCAGCCAAGATGATTCATACAGAAAATATGACCTTGGCTTACTGGGATATTAAAGCAGGAAGCATTCTGCCGGAACATTCTCATGTGCACGAGCAAGTAGCAGCTCAAGTAATTTCTGGAGAGTTTGAACTTACCCTTCAAGGTGAAACCAAAATTATGAAAGCTGGAGATCTGGCTATCATTCCTTCTAATGAACTGCACTCTGGCAAAGCCATTACCGATTGTCAGCTGTTGGATGTATTTAGTCCTGCAAGAGAAGACTATCAATAAGTATTGAGTAGCTAGAATCTAGTACTTTGTTAATTGTATCTTGATACTAACTGCCCAATACCAGCTACTATTTAACCTTTTCAGCATAATCAACAGCCATTCTGCTCATGAGTCTAATGCCATTTAATAGGCCGCTATCATCAACATAAAAGTCAGGGGTGTGGTGAGGAGCAGATTTGGCCGGATCCATTCCTTTTGGCATTCCGCCAATAAAGAAATACAGTCCTGGAATTTCCTCTTGGAAGAAAGAGAAGTCTTCTGCACCTGTAATAGCATCCATGTTAGAGGTTACGTTTTCAGCACCAGCAACTTCAATAAAAGTATCTCCCATAAGGGCTGTTAATTCAGGATCATTAAAGGTGATTGGGTAACCTTTATCAATATATAAAGTGGCTTCTGCACCATTGCTTTCAGCAGTGTTTTTAACGATGGTTCTGAATCTTTCGAATAGGGTTTCCCTCATGTCAGCATCTAATGTTCTTATAGTTCCCACTAATGTGGCTTCTTCTGGAATGATATTGCTTCTTACGCCACCTTCTATTTTTCCAAAGCTTAATACTGCTGCAGCTTTTGTCAAGGGTAAGCTTCTGCTCACAACCGTTTGTGCATTATTGATAATTTGAGCAGCAGTAACAATTGGGTCTACGCCTGTCCAAGGAGTTGAACCATGCGTTTGTTTTCCTTTAATGTTGATTTCAAAACTATTGACAGCAGCCATAATTCCATTGGGGCGATAAGTCACTTTGCCAACTTCAGTTTGTGCATTGATATGCAGACCAAACATCACATCCATTCCTGCAGTCACTCCTTCTTTGACCATCAGCTCTGCACCGCCTTCTTCACCCGGAGGAGCTCCTTCTTCTGCAGGTTGAAAGACAAATTTGATAGTTCCTCTTAACTCGCTTTTCACTTGACTTAGCACTTCGGCCACTCCCATTAAAATAGCTACATGGGTGTCATGACCACAAGCATGCATCACAGGCACTGGAGCGCCATTATATTCTCCCATTTGTTTTGAAGCCCAAGGCAAATCCACTCTTTCTTTTACTGGCAGCCCATCCATATCGGCCCTTAAGCCAATCACGGGTCCTGGAAGTCCACCTTTTAAAGTAGCTACCACTCCAGTTTTAGCAATTCCAACTTCTATTTCCATTCCCAAGCTGGCCAAGTGTTCGTAGACGAATAGACCTGTCTTGAACTCACGGTTTGAAAGCTCAGCATTTTCATGCAACCAATGGCGCCATTCGATGACTTTAGGCTCTACTTCTTTGGCGAGCTGAAGGACTTTGTCTGCTAAGGTATCTTTTGGGTCAGTAACAGGACTAGTAGAAGTGCTGATTGCGAAAAGAAACAGGCAGAATAGAGATAGGGTAAACTTTTTCATGGGTTAAGGATTTTAACTCAATTAAAGCAATCGATAGGACATTTGAAACTTAAGAAGTTCACGCTTGTGTCCTGTGGTAAAAAAAGCGGTTCAATGTTTTTAATATATAGAACTTCTATGTATAATTACACCTAGAAATTCTAGGTATGAAGAATATGTCTAAGGAAATGATAGGAGCAACCAGTATACCACTTATACTTTCCATTCTAAATGAAGGGGAAAGCTATGGTTACCAAATCATTCAAAGAATGAAAGCTGTGTCAAATGATCAAATAGAGTGGAAAGAAGGGACTTTATATCCAATACTACACAAGATGGAGAAAAAGGGATTGATCACTTCATTTTGGAAGGTCTCTGACAATGGCAGAAAGCGGAAGTACTATAGAATTGTTGAGGAAGGTAAATCGTTCCTTTCTCTCGAAATGCAGAACTGGCAATCAATGAACCAAATAATTTCTAAGCTATGGCAAACTCAGGTGAATTCAATTTAACAGAAGCACTGAAACAGTGGAAACTCTCGGTTTCTGCTGATACTGAAATAAATGCAGACAGTATTGAGGAGCTTGAATCGCATATGTTCGAAACTGTTGATAATCTAATAAGTACAGGTCTATCCAAGGAGGAAGCCTTTATAATAGCCGAGCAAAGGGTTGGTTCAGTGAAGACGCTTAAAAGGGCTTATTCAGCCGAAATAACCTTTGGGTTCCAGAGATTTTCTGCCATAGCACAGGGGGTGGCTTATCTCGTCATTTTTAAAGTACTCTCTAATTTGTCCATTCTTTCAACTGGTAGTTTGTTCAATTGGATCAATTCAGAAAGCCAATTATTATACTTGGGTATCTCCCTAGCTTTGCATTCCATAGCCCTTTACTTGATTTATTTGCTCTATAAAAAGGTCAACCAATTTAAGATAGTCACTCAAAATGAGTATCGGGGTAATCTGACTATAGCCCTCAGCCTGGTATCAACAATTGTGCTTTACTTCTTTTTAGCTTTCTTCTTGTTTAATCCTTCCCCCTCTTCATTTTCTATATTTCCCCTAATTCATATCATAATTGGCTACTTGTTCCCAGTGCTTTTCTTTATAGGCTTAGTGGTAAGAACAATTTTAGAGAGGAAAAAAGAGAAGGCTATTCAATCAATGGCTTAGATGGAGGCCGATCTCAACTTAGCGCTATACTCCTTCACAGTTTTTACGAACACTTTTACTTTTTCTGGACTCATATCTGGATAAACTCCATGCCCAAGGTTGGCAATGTGACGGGTATTCCCGAAGTCATCGAGCATTTTCTTAGTGGCCTTTTCCAGCTCTGCATCGGGAGCATAAAGTGCACACGGATCGAGGTTGCCTTGAAGTGTTTTATTCTCCCCAATCAATCTGCGAGAGTTTTGTATGTCCATGCTCCAGTCTAAACCAATGGTTTCGCAGTTCAGATGTCGCATTTCCGAACGGGCAAAGAATGCACCCTTGGAGAAAACGGTAACAGGTACTTCAGTGATGGCATCACAGATTTGAGCAATGTATTTCATGGAGAAACGGCTATACTGCTCAGGCCCTAAAATGCCCGCCCATGAATCGAACACCTGAACTAAGTCGGCACCCGCTTCAATTTGTGCTTTCAAATAATCAATTGTCGAATCAGTAATCAGTTTCAACAACTGATCTGCCATCATCGGATCGTTATAAAGCATTCTTCTGGCCTTAGAGAATGTCTTACTTCCGTGGCCTTCGATCATATAACAGAAAATTGTCCATGGTGCTCCAGCAAAACCAATTAATGGCACTCTGCCAGCTAATTCTTTTTTAGTGATCTTAATCGCTTCCAAAACATAGCCCAAATCACTTTTGGCATCTGCTTTTTTCAGTGCTTTTAAGTCAGCATCAGTCGAAATGGTTTTAGGGAAGAAAGGTCCTTTCTTTTCTACCATTTCATACGGAAGGCCCATGGCTTCGGGAATAACGAGAATATCAGAGAAGATGATAGCGGCATCTACGCCAAGAATATCTACCGGTTGAATCGTTACTTCTGCAGCTAATTCAGGAGTCTGGGCTAACTCAATAAATCCGCTCAAACTGTTTCTTACTGCTCTGTATTCTGGGAGAATTCTGCCTGCCTGGCGCATTAACCAAACTGGAGTTCTCTCTACTTTTTCGCCCTTGGCCGCTCTAATCAGAAGGTCGTTCTGTAATTCCATGGCGCAAAGATAGTTCATGCTTTTTGTATCTGAACATAATTTGAACTTTTCAATCGTTTGCTATAATTCCATTAGCTTTGCAGCAAAGGAGAAAATTATGTGTTTTTTGTTCGAAGATTTTAAGGGTTGGAAGAAGTATTGTGAAGAGCATAAAATGGAGCTTTATCAAGCCGTAATTGAATATGAAGTCTCTGAGAAAGATGCTACAGAATCAAAAATATGGGCTGGTTTAGATAATGCCTATAATGTAATGAAGGAAGCTGTGCAGACAGGACTGACTCAAGACATGACTTCTCGTTCTGGAATGATCAACAATGGGGCAAAGAAGGTATTCAACTATCATACGCCAATCCTCTCTAGAGAATTTCAAGTCCTCATCGCTAGGGCATTGGCAGCCAAAGAAGTCAACTCTTGCATGGGTAGGGTAGTGGCTGCCCCTACAGCTGGTGCTTCGGGCATTATACCTGGGGTGATGGTTACTTTTCAAGAACTGCATGGGGTAGATGACACAAAAATTCATGAAGCACTGCTTGTAAGTGCAGGTATTGCGCTCATCATGGAAAAAAGAGCCTCAATAGCTGGTGCTGTTGGTGGCTGTCAGGCAGAAACTGGTAGTGCAGCTGCTATGGCGGCTGGTGCTATGGTCTATTGCATGGGTGGTTCAATCGATCAAATCTTTAATGCAGTAGCAATTACGATTCAATGTATGTTGGGCTTAATTTGTGACCCTGTAGCCGGGTTAGTAGAAGTGCCGTGCGTAGTAAGAAATGCTAGTGCAGCCGCTATTGCTAACAGTTCAGCCCAAATTGCTTTAGCCAATGTGAGTGGAGTAATTCCTGTAGACGAGTGCGTGGAAGCCATGGGTGAAGTTGGTCAGAGTATGGAGAGCCGCTACAAAGAAACTGCCATGGGAGGCCTTGCTGCTACTCTGACGGGACAAGCAATTTCTAAAAGGGTATTGATTCAGGATATTGAGATGATGCCGGATGAGGATCAGGAGTAGGTATGTGGGTTTGTAAGTGTTTATGTTCTGATGTGTTTAGGTTCTAGCTCCTTAACTTCAAAACTTCCCAACATATGAACCTCTTAACATCCAAACCTCCCAACTTCAAAACGTTAATTCACTAAGCCAACCTCAATCAACCAATCTACAGAGAAGGTCCAGACGACAGACCAAAAAATACCAAAGAGCAGCATATAAAGGAACACCTGTTTTCTCGGAGCACCCACCGATGACACCAATAATGCGCCTCCAGGAGGAGAAAGTACAAGTGGGGTAAGAAAGCAGATGCCAATGATGCCATACTGCTTCCATATCCTAACCATTCTGCGGCTTTTACTGGAAAATCTTTTTGGCTTTTTGATGAAGATAGGTAAGATCTGAGTCTTAATTTTTTCACCCAAAAAGGTGAATAGCGTTACACTCGTCATCAAGCCAGCGACTGTAATCAGAATAATTTCCAAATTGCTCATTCCTGCTGCAGGCCCTAGTAAGGGTGGAAAAATTGACTTTAAACAAGCCAATAGATAAATGCCTAAATACTTTAAAACCTCTTCCAACATCACTTCAATACCATCACCATATAAACGGCATAAATCACCAATAGAATTATGCCCGAGGGTGTTCCAAGTCTTTTACGCAGAAGCATGAGGGGAAGGATACAAAAAGTGATGGCCAGCATCCAGATCATATCACTTGATATAATCATAGCATTCACATCAAGGGGGTGAATCATGCTTGTGATACCAAGAATGGAAAGCACATTGAAAATGTTCGAACCTAGCAGGTTTCCTAAGGCCAGATCAGTTTCTCCTTTCCGAGCAGCAATTACAGAGGTAACTAATTCAGGTAGACTTGTTCCAATAGCTAAAATAGTGAGGCCAATAATTCTTTGCGAGATACCCAGCTCTGTGGCAATTTCTGCTGCTCCATCAATAAACCAATTCGATCCAAAATAGAGAGATGCACCTCCAAGAGCCAACAAGAATAAATCTTTGCCCTTCTCGAAATTATTGTCTTTGTCCGGTTCAATCGTGTAATCTAGCTTTACCTTGTCTTTCTTCGTTTTGATGAGGAGAATAGTCAAATAGATGATTAGACAGGAGAAAAGGACAGCGCCTTCCCAGAAGACCAATTTTTGATCGAGTACAAAAATGTAGAGGAGAATGCTCGCCAACATGGCTGTAAACCAATCTCTAGCAGTGGTTCCACGGTTGATCGGAATATAGCCGAAAAGACAAGCCACTCCCAATACAAGACCAAGATTAGATATGTTTGAACCCACCACATTGCCCATGGCAAAATCGGGGGCTTCTTTCAAGGCTGCATTAAGGCTAACAAGAAGTTCGGGGGCAGAGGTACTAAAGGCCACAATGGTTAGTCCAATAACCAATGGACTTATGTTAAAGCGCAGGGCTACCCTAGAAGCACCTTTAACTAAAAAGTCGCCTCCAAGAATGAGCAAAACGAGCCCTAATATTAAAATGATAATTTCCAGCAGCATTCAACTCACAGTTTCTGACCGAAGGCTAAATCTCCGGCATCCCCTAATCCGGGCACGATATAATACTTTTCATTGAGTTTTTCATCAACCGCACATGACCATAGGTTGTATGACGTGTTGAGATTTTGTTCTAAGTAACTTATACCCTCAGGAGCGGCAATTGTTGCAGCTATGTGCAATGATTTTGGTTGTCCGTTTTTCAAAAGACTTTCAATGCTTTTTACAATCGATTTTCCGGTAGCCAACATAGGGTCAACTACAATGACCACCTTTTGGTTGAGGTCGGGTGCGGCCAAATAGTCTAAAGCAATTTCAATAGGTTCATCCTTTTCATGTGGCTTTCTGGCAGCCCCTATGAATCCGAATTCTGCCTTATCGAACAAATCCTGAAAACCCTGGCTGAAAGGTAAAGCAGCCCTTAGAATACTGACAATAACTACTTGATCGTCTAAAACCTTGGCATGGCTTTGAGTGATTGGCGTATTGATAAGCTGCTCCTTAAAATTTAATGTCTTAGAAATCTCATAAGCCAAAAGCTGCCCAAGCCTTCTCATATTCTGCCGAAACCTGAGGGCATCGCCTTGAGTGTTAATATCTCTGATCTCAGCCAAGTATTGGCTGGCAATAGAACTTTGTTGATCTAGAATAAACATGGTTGAAAAATCTTCAGCAATTTAGACTTTTATTCAGGCTCAAGCCAATATTCTTAATGGTGACCGCTATTTTTGCGCTATGCAAAATCTCGATTTCACATTATTGAATCAACTCTGCCAAGTGCATGCTCCTTCTGGAAATGAGGTGGCCATGAAGGAATTTCTTCTGGAATATATCGAAGAAGAAAAATCTAACTGGTTGGTTCAGCCCGAGGTAATTCATGGTGATCAGTTTCAAGATTGCATTATGCTGAAATTTGGAGAACCCAGAACAGCCATTTTTGCTCACATAGATAGCATTGGTTTCACAGTGCGATATCAAGATCAGTTGGTACCCATTGGTGGGCCGAGAGCAGAAACGGGCTATAAACTTGTGGGAGAAGATGCCATGGGCTTAATAGAATGTGAGTTGGTTGAAAATGAAGGAGATCTTCATTATAAATTCCCGAGAGGTATTCAAAGAGGAACAGAATTAGTCTTCAAATGCGACTTTAGAGAAACAGCAGACTTTGTGCAGTCTTGCTATTTAGACAACAGACTGGGAGTTTTTAATGCGTTGAAAGCGGCTGAAACCCTGAAAGATGGCGTCATAGTATTTTCATGTTGGGAAGAACATGGAGGGGGTTCTGTGCCATATTTAGCCAAGTACATGGCAGAAAAATGGGGAATACTTCAAGCTTTAATTTCCGATATAACATGGATTACTGAGGGTGTCACTCATGG
>CAYGKL010000096.1:0-3298 GCA_964350505.1 uncultured Roseivirgaceae bacterium
GTAACTACAGGTGCCTCATTATCTGTAACATTCACATTAAATGTTGCAGTTACTGAATTATTACTTGCATCAGTAGCTGTTGCAGTAACTAAAGTAGATCCTACTGCGAAGACAGTGCCTTCTGCAATAGTAAACGTGATGGATGGAGTACCAGAAGCATCTGTAGCCGAAGCGCCAAAGCTTTGAATTGTAGCTCCACAAACTCCAGTATCAGTGTTCACATTGATATCAGCAACTGTCAATACAGGGTCAATTGCATCTGCAATTACCACTGTTCTAGTGGCTACTGTTTGATTACCACTTCCGTCAGTCGCTGTATAAGTTACAGCATATGTTCCTGGTGTATTGGCATCAACATTACTTGTTGTCGCCAAAGTCGCTGAACAGTTATCTGTAGTAGTTGCTCCAGCATCAGTGTAGGCTGTGTAAGCTTCATGAGTTACCGAAGCTGCACCATTCAAAGTAATTGTTGGAGAAATATTATCTTCTACCGAAACATTGGCAGTAGCAGCTGAAGAATTACCAGCAGCATCCGTTACTGTTAATGTTACTTCAATTCCTTGTTGAGTTAATGTTGGTACTGATGTTGACCAAGCACTATTAACATCTATGCCATTGGCGGTTCCATTGTTCCCATTAGGGCTCGAATCTGTCAATGTCGCACTACCTGTACCCTCTTCAAATTGATAATAAGCTGCAAGTCCCGATTCAGTACCTGAAAGTCCATTCATCAAACCTTGAATCTCTTCCTCTGATTTGGCTGTACTCCATATCTGAATCTCATCTAATTTCCCATTGAAGAAATTGCAGTAACACGCAGTTCCTTGATTACCTATATGAAGGTTACCATTTGACTGATTGAAAGTGGTATTTGAAGAATAACCTGCTGGCTGTCCATTTATATAGAAAGTGGTACCTGATGGCCCAACTGTTACGGCCACATGAGACCATTGACCAACTGGAACTGTTCCTGTTGAAGCAGGAGTTGCAGCACCGTTGGCTTGATTCCAAAATCTTAACTTCCCACCGGAAAATGCGAAACCATATCCATAAGACCCTTTAACCAAAATATTCTGCCATCCACCGGGGCTGTCAGGATGAATCCAGGCAGCCAAGGTAAGCTCATTGAGAGCCAAAGAATTAGAATGAGAAACTACGAAAATGTCATTGCCACCATCAAAGTCAAGAGATGAATTATTAGGCTTATTACTAGTGGCACCTAAATCATCACAATCAAAAGTTGATTGATTTAAGGCATAAGTCAAGGTACCACCAGAGTTATCGGTTGATCCATTGTTGATTTGTGCTGGTGTAATGCTAGCATTTCCATTGGCATCCAATTGTACCGTGATGTCTTGTGCGATGGCCACCGGATCAGTAACGTCAAGTACATTGACCGTCCTAGTTACTTCAGCCGAAGCATTGCCTGAACCATCCGTAGCCGTGTAAGTCAACGTATAAGTTCCAGCAGTTGCTGTATCAACAGTGCCTTGAATATCTAAAGTGGCAGAACAGTTATCTTCTGCCGTAGCAGTTTCAGTAAATACCTCGTTTTGATTGAGTGTAATCACTGCATCTCCGTTAAGGTTAACGGTTGGAGCAATGTTGTCTTCTACTGTTACAGTGGCAGTTGCTGTTGATGTGTTACCCGAAGGGTCTTCAACAGTTAAGGTTACTTTAACCCCTTCACTGATTCCTTCTAAAACAGGCATTTCGGTAGTGTAACTTGCGCCAGAAATAGCACCATTATTACCAGCTACCAAATCAATGGCGTTACTACCATTTCCTTCATCCATATTAAAGTAAAGGACTAACCCTTCTTCATCACCGTTCAGTGCCTGATCGTAACTATCAGCTATTTCTTGGTCTGATCTTGCGATATCCCATAGCCTCACTTCATCAATTTGACCTATATGATTTTGAACTTCTACATGTTGACCAATTGTAAATGGTTCTGTGGAAGTTATTGGATTTAGACCTGTAGTTGCATCCGTAGCAACCAATTGTCCATTAACATAAAGTTTAACTAATGAACCCTCTCTTACACCTGCAACATGATACCATTCATTAAGATTAATTTCATCAATTTCTAAAAACACTTGACCAGAAACTACTGGCGCAGAAGAACCTGCATATTGTTGAAACAAGACATAGTTCGCGTCAATGTTATACCATAATCCGTAGTTCCTATCATGGAAACCACCCTTACCAGCAATTCTAACCCAGTTGTTTGTGTTTTGGGTTGCTCTAAACCAGCCTTCTATGGTTAGATCACCAGTAATGTTCAAATTAGATGCATTTGAAATAGTCACTTGATCAGTACCCCCACCGAAGTCTAAGGCAAACTGGTTTACATTTGAATTATCCGCTAACAGATCCTCACAATCAAAATCTGTTTGATCCAACGAATAGGTCAATGTCCCTCCTGAATTGTCAGTTGATCCGTTATTGATTTGTGCTGGTGTAATGCTAGCATTTCCATTGGCATCCAATTGTACCGTGATGTCTTGTGCGATGGCCACCGGATCAGTAACGTCAAGTACATTGACCGTCCTAGTTACTTCAGCCGAAGCATTGCCTGAACCATCCGTAGCCGTGTAAGTCAACGTATAAGTTCCAGCAGTTGCTGTATCAACAGTGCCTTGAATATCTAAAGTGGCAGAACAGTTATCTTCTGCCGTGGCTGTTTCTGTAAAAGTATCTCCTTGGTTAAGGTTGATAACTGCATCTCCGTTAAGGTTAACGGTTGGAGCAATGTTGTCTAGTACAATTACATTGGCTGTGCCTGTTGCTGAATTGTTTGAGGCATCAGTAACCGTCAAGGTTACTTCTGTTCCCTGGCTTCCTATTGGCGCTCCTTCAGTTGACCATGATGCCCCTGTGATTGTCAGGTGATTTCCATTACCTGAATAATCCGTAAGGGTTGTTCCTTCATTAGCTTCAATTTTATAATAGGCCTCAAGACCAGCAGAATTTGCGGAAATACAAAAATCCTTGAATTCATTGATTTCAGCATTTGATCTTTCTACACTCCAAATTCTTACATCGTCAATCAGACCTGTAAAGCTCTGACCATATTCCGTTGAACCACCAATTCCCAAGGTAATATCTGGTGTAATAGAACGCGCTGCACCTGATACAACAGTTTCAACGCCATTCACATAGAATTTGCCTGAACCATTATTGGCCTTATCAAATGTGAAAGCTACGTGAGACCATACATTATTTGCGACAGTAGGTCCAGTGTATAAATATTGTGCACTACTGGCTCTTCCTTCATACCATACTTCAGCATATA
>CAYGKL010000096.1:3398-13444 GCA_964350505.1 uncultured Roseivirgaceae bacterium
ATCTCCATTGAGGTTTACAGTTGGAGCGATTTCATCTACTACTTGCACAGTTGCAAAAGCCTGATCAGAATTTCCTGCCGCGTCCGTCACTGTCAGAAGCACTTTGATCTCACCCTCTACTCCTAAAGCAGCAGGACCTGCTACCCAAGTTGTAGAATTTGAAAGTTGAGCATCTTCGGTTGATCCTAAGTTAGCAGCCACACTTCCATTGCCTTCATTGAAGTTTAAGTAAACTAATAAACCTGTTTCTGATCCGAACAATGGATTTTCGAAGTTATCAGCAATTTCTTGATCGCTTCTAACATCATTCCAAACGCGCACCTCGTCAATATCTCCAAGGAAGTTCTCGTTATATTGATCACTAAATCGCCCTACTTCTAAAGCTTGAGAACTAGTAACAGGGTCACCATTAGTAGATCTAGTATCTGCGATGACGCCATCTACATAGATCTTAATTGTATTTGCGCCAGTATCATGTACACCCGCTATGTGGTGCCATTCTCCATCATTGACATTAAAAGAGCTTTCAGCAAAATTCTGTCCCCCTCCTACTCTATCGAATCGGATGTGCGCTTTGCCATTGTGAACAGCCAAGCTATAATTTTGTCCGCCACCAACAGCTTTAGAAACAACTCTGTCGTAAGCCCTATTTCTAGTTGTACGAATCCAAGCTTCAACAGTGAAGCTATTCAATGAAAGAGAAGCATCATAAGGCACTAAAGCGAAAGATGAATTACCCCCTTGGAAGTTCAATGCAACATTGTTCGCTCCCAAATCATCACAATCAAAAGTTGTTTGATCTAAGGCATAGGTCAAGGTACCACCAGAGTTATCAGATGAGCCATTATTCACTTGATCTGGTGTAACTGTAGCATTTCCATCTTCATCGAGTTGTACTATTACGTTTTGAGCAACGGCTGTTGGAGCCGTTATGTCCAGTACATTAATAGTTCTTGTTACTTGAGCAGATTCATTACCTGAAGCATCGGTAGCTACGTATGTTAAAGTATAAGATCCAGCAGTTGCGGTATCTACTGTTCCAGTAATTTCTAAAGTAGCCGAGCAGATATCTTCCGCTGTGGCTGTCTCTGTAAATGTTTCATTCTGGTTAAGTGTGACAACAGCATCTCCATTAAGGTTAACTGTTGGAGCGATAGCATCTACAATAGTAACTAGTACTGTCTCTATTGTTTCGTTACCATAGGCATCAGTAACAGTCAATTGAATTTCATTCTCTCCTAAATTAGAACAATCAAAAGCTGAAGTACTTACCGCAATATTATCAAGACCAGATTCATCCGTTGCACTTACGAAAACAGAGTATGATTCACTTAATACTCTTGAAAGTCTAATGTTTCCAATGAAAGACCCAGCAGCATCATTAGCACCCAATTGCTCAAAAACAATTTTTGCATTTGTTTCTTGAGTAACTGTAAAGTTTACAGTTTCAGTTACTGCATTTGTTTGAGATGCAAAAGTTTGATTTAAAAGTCCATCAATACTTAAGTTAACAGAATTATTACCCGCTGGATTATCGTTGAGCTTATTATCAAAGCTGATCTGATATTCGCCCGGAACAAACAGGAATGTTTTCTTACTTAAGATTGTGGAGTTATTATTTCCTGCCAAATCAATCTCTATGCTATTGTTTCCTGCTATATAATCTCCAACATCTACATTACCACTTCCATCACTGAAGGTCCAATTTATTAAGGTCGACTGAATCCCAGACTGATCGGCAGAGAACTGCTCCAAAAAGAATTCGGCAAGTACACTGCCTGTTGCGATAGATGCATTACCGTTCGCATCTAGTTCAACCGTAACATTTTGTGAAGTTACCGTTGGAGCATCCTGATCTGCAACTACAACATTCACTGTTCGAGTGACTGTACCCGACTCATTTCCTGAACCATCAATGGCTTTGTAGGTAAGGGTATATGCACCTAAAGTATTAACGTCAACTGTTCCAGTTACATCTACTGTCACTGAGCAATTGTCTAAGGCGTTTACACCTGGGTCATTGAAGGCTGAGCCCAATGGAGTATCCATTGATTGGCCTCCGTTTAATGTAATAGTTGGAGCTAATAAATCTACGACCACCACTGTTCCCTCATCGGATGCTGAATTTCCAAGAGCATCTGTTGCGGTGAGTGTTACAGCAACGCCACCTCCAGAGTAAGCATTTCCATCTGAGATTTTAACACCATATGCTGTACTAGAATTGGGAGATACCCAAATTACCTCTCCATCGAATGCCATATTATAAATACTTTGATTATTGGCTGAGATGGATTGTACATAACTACCATCACTTAGGTTCAGTTGATGTATGTAGCTATAGTTGCCAGGGTTTGTTGACCATCCATTCGCAATTCCTCCAATGTAAATATAGTCGTTAGCTACCACCAAGGCTCCTCTAGAGTAAACAATACCAGGCAAGTCGATTCTACCAAGGTACTGACCATTGGACTTATCCAACTTGGAAATGAAATTTTGATTATCTCCTAGAGCATAAACATAATCTGCATCGCTTGATACACTTGCTGCAGTTGCTCCCAAGTTATATGACCAAATTGTCGAATTGCCTGATCTTTTTGTGATGGTTTGACTACCCCAGTTTGCGGTATAATAATCTGTATCACTATCGGTATCCATCCAAAGATCCATCATAGATCCTTGTCCAGAATCGAAGGTTCTGATAAGCTGTAGACTCTCATCATATACATAAATGGTGGAGCCAGCCCAAGCGGGATACCAGTATTCTCTCGTTACTGGGTTAAAACCACCACCATGACTTCTTGTATCAATATTTTGTGACCCTATATAACTCATCTGAACTGCTGTACTACCAACACCTTCAGCATTCAAGTCATTACAATCAAAAGTTGCTCTGTCTAAAGAAAAGTTAAGGGTTCCATTTCCATTGTCAGTGGTGCCATTGTCCAAACTTGCTGGGTCTACGGTTGCATTACCATTTTCATCCAACTCAACAGTAATTCTACCTGCCTTAACAACAGGCGCAGAGGCATCGATAACTGTCACCTCTCTACTAACACGTGCAGATTCATTCCCACTTTGGTCAACCGCCTTATATGTTATTGTGTATGTGCCAGGAGTAGATATATCAAAAGAAGAATCATCAATTACTATTTCTGCAGAGCAATTATCCGAAGGCGTAGCACTAGGGTCGTTGAACTGAGTGTCCGAACCTATTGAAATTTGAGTGGCTCCATTTAAAACAATTGTTGGTGCTATATTATCTTCAACGGTAATACCGAAAATTTCAGATCTTGAATTACCCAATGGATCAGTAGCTGTTAGTGTCACTATATTCCTACCTCCAGAACCACCATAGGCACTTCCGTCAGCGATCTTGAAACCTCGAATTACGTTATCATGATTTGATGACCAGATGGTCTCTCCGTCAAAGGCGGTAATTCGAGCCAATTGGTTTTGAGTTGAGGTAGACCCGATATAATTCCCATCCAAGTCCAACTGATGAATGAAAGCTTCATTATTAGGATTATTTCCCCACCCAACTGCATTTCCATTTAAATACATAAAGCCGTTGGCTACAACTAGCCCACCATAACTAGCTATTGTACCTGGTAGTGTGATTGTTCTAACGAGCGCACCGTTGTTCTTATCCAAAACACGGATATAATTGCTGTACCATGGCATAGCATATACATAATCAGCATCTGTGGCTACTCCTGAAGAAGTAGTACCTAAATTATATGTCCAAACTGTGGAACTTCCAGATCTCCTAGTAACCGTACTAGCCCCCCAGTTGGCAGTATAATAGTCATCTGGGTTATCTGTATCCGCCCACAGTTGCATCATACTCGTTTGACCAGAATTAAATGTTCTTAGAAATACATGATCCTTGTTATAAACATAGACTGTTGAACCAGACCATTCTGGATACCAAAATTCTTCGGTATTTGGATTATAGCCACCACCCCAGCTGTTTGTGTTTTGGCTTACAGAACCAATATAGGTAGGTGTGATGGCAGAAGAATTACCACCGAGATTGTCACAGTTAAATGAAATGACATCTATGCTAAGCGTAACAATTCCATCAGGATCAGTAGTTCCTGTATCAATATCCTCTGGAGTTATGGACGCATTTCCATTTGCATCTAATTGAACAATGATATCTTGACCTTGAATGATTGGAGCAGAAGCATTGAATTCAATTTTATATGCTTCTATTTCTTGGATAAGCCCATTAAGGGAATAGCTACCGGTTGTAGAGACATTGATACCTGTTAATGACCTAATGAAATTACTACTGCTGTAGCCGCTTCCATCCACAGCAGGGAAGTCGGCCCCATAACCATAAACATACCCTCCGTTCATACTGCCATCTATATAAATGGTATGACCTCTACCTACTCTTGGTCCTGTAGAATTCGAGTCATAACTGGCATATCTTGAATCTGATTGATTAATGTATGCTCTTTGATCTGTGGTTAAATTAAAGATAAAGGCATCTGAAGTTCCTGTCCAAGAGTTGCTTGATGAAGCTGTAGTTGAATTCCATCCTTGCGGGTTGAAAAAACCAAAGACTGTTCCGGTAGTCAACTTAACCAAGAACAATACAGGTCCATCTCCACTTACCGAATTAATGAAATTGTTTGCATTTGAACCATTGATTGATCGTCTGTAAAGCAGACTTCCAGAAGGGATTACTCCTCTGTCATCCAGCCAATCCCTTAAAACTTGATCATCATTGGAATCAGCCAAAGCTGAACCTGGCAATATGGGGAAAACACTTTGGGCATTAACAGAATTGGCTAATGCTATTAAGATCAAGCCCAGTGCTAAATAAAAGTTGGTTAATTTTTTCATAGCAATTAGTCGTTAACTGTTAATGTAAATGCTGATAGGTAGTCTATTACAGAAACCGGGAGATGATCTCCTGTCATTTTCGTAAGCATCATCTTTGGTGCCGCAGTACAAGACTCTAATAGTGTATTGCCTACGGGAATTGTAATTGTTTCTAATTCGTCCGAATCATCAGTTTTAGTCACTTTAGAAAAAGTAACAGATTTATCTGCGTTATTATCATTGACGAATTTTAATTGGAAGGTCTCATGCGCTGGGTCACCATTGACCCACTCTAAAGGATCAATTACTGCATCGCTATCACAAGCTGAGACTTTATAATACACCTTTACGCCACTCTCTTCTTTCAGGAGTGTCCAGGAATCATTTTGGGCATAAGATTGAAATGAGACAAGTATCAGAATGATGCCAAAAGATAAGCTGAAGAGTTTCGAATGATTCAGAGTAGAAATCACTGAAAATGGTGCATTGATCAATGCCCCGCGGATTGGTTGAAAAGGTGTCATATACTATATGTTTTGGTTGTCTTTACCCAGCATCAAACTGAAAACAGCTCAATAAGGCATCTAAATGTAGGTGATTAATTGCCGTATCGACCTACCCAAAACGGGTAGTTATTACATATTTCTGTATTCAAACACAGGATTAGGGGTTCTAAGGGACAAGATTATGAATTGTGCCACCACAAATTTCAAGAGAAATAACAGGAGGCATTACATGTTTAAAATGGCAGACACTTCAGCTCGGCTGGTAACCCCTAATTTAAAATACAAGCCCTTTAAATGATACTTCACCGTGTTGGTAGAAACGAACAGGTTATCGGCAATCATTTGATTAGAAAATCTTTGGCTCAACAATTCTAAAATTTCAACTTCTCGGTCCGTTAAATCGTGCTCTTGTTTGATCGCATTTAAAGTTACCTGTAAATCACTATCCATTGAGGTCTCGAGTTTTCTAAGCTGGCGAATTATTTTGATTCGATTATCGAGAATGTTTTTGATTCGGGCCAGAAATTCAGCTGCACTGAACGGCTTGGTAAGGTAATCGTCTATGCCCAAGGTAAGCGCTTGCAATTTATCTTCTGTATCTGCTCTTGCGGTGAGCATCACTATTGAAACATCTCTGAGTTGCTTGTTTGCTTTAATGGCCTCGAGCAATTCAAAACCATCCATTATTGGCATCATCACATCAGAGATCACAATATCGATTTCTTCCGAATTGAGTATTTCCAATGCTCTTTGTCCATTCTCTGCCTCTCTAATTAGGAAATAAGGCTGTAATGTTTTAGCTACAAAAGCTCGCATTTCAGGATGGTCTTCTGTAACCAGTAAAACGGGCATATCAATATTGAAATGCTCTTTATATTTATCAATTGTGCTTTTTAAAACCGACTCTATTTTCCCTTCATTTAACTTATTGAGTGGTACTAATACCTCTTCCGCAACAATTTTAATTGGTAGGGTAAATGTGAACCTAGTCATTTCGCCCAAAGTACTTTCTACTTTCAATTCACCACCATGCAACATGGCCAATTCCTTAGCAAGAGCAAGCCCAATTCCAGTACCGCCTTCTGCTTTTTTACCAGGTTGTTCTGATTGATAGAAACGGTCAAAAATTCGTGGTAAATCATTTGGATGGATACCAAGACCTGAATCAGTGACTGAAATGAAGAGTTTCTCATACTCTGATCTAATTTCAACAGTAATGACTCCCCCTTCGGGAGTATATTTTAAAGCATTCGATAGCAAGTTGTGCATTACCTTTCCGCATTTCTTCTCATCTAACATTAGCGTTAAATGATCTTCTAGACTGGAACATAGTTTAAGATCAATATTCTTCTTCAATGCAGCACTTTTATAAGCAATCAGAAGATCTTCAACAAATTCTTTTAACCTACAGGGATTTTCAACTAATGTCAGTTTCCCTGCTTCAAGCTTGGCTAGGTCTAAAATTTCTTCAACCAGTGACAAGAGTCTTTTGCCATTTTGTTGAGCCACTTGCAGCGTTTCTTTTACCTCTGGATCTTCTATCTGATCGTCTTCAATTAATGACTCAAGAGGAGCATTAATTAGGGTTAGTGGAGTTCGAAGTTCATGAGAGATATTGGCAAAAAAACGTGATTTCACTTTATCAAGCTCCTTCAGCTTATCTGCCTGAGCTTGAATAGTTATTTTATCTCTCTCAGCAAGTTCCTTTTGTGCTCTTATTTCAGTAGTTCTATCAAGAATTGTTTTTTCAAGCGTCTCCTTCTCGGCAATAAGTTTTCTATTGTAGACCCTAACAAATAGCCAGATACTCAAGGCCAATAAAGTTAGATAAGAAGCATAGGCTCCATAGGTCAAGAACCAAGGCGTTTCAATAGTAAAAGAAAACTGATCTTGCTCACTTATTTGACCATATAAGTTCTTGGCACGAATTCGAAATGTATATCTACCATGAGGTAGGTTAGTAAATGTTCTGTTATTGAGAGAAGACCAATTAGACCAACCATCTTCTCCACCCTCTAAAAAACTTTGAAATTGTAATTGATCTAACGCATCGTAAAATGATGCAGAGTAACTGAAATGAAGTGCATTTCCTTTGGCTGGAAGCAGCGTTTTCTCCTCTTTAATAGCCCCACCAAAAATCACTGAATCTAAATTTGTTGCTATTCGGACTTCTCTAATTTTAGCTTTAAAATTAGCACTCGGTAATGTCTCAAAATCAGTATCTATATGCTTTATTCCTGAACTTGTAATCCATATATCTTCCGTACCTAAGCCTGTTGAATATTCTGAGTTATGACTATCAATTCTTTGAAAGGGGTTTAAATCCAATTTGTAGTTGCCCCCATTTTTTCTGAACAACCCTTTACCCAAACCATTGAGAGATGCATAGATATTCCCACCAGCTAACTCAGCAAAACGAAATGCATATAGCCCTTCTGCTTCTTTAAATTCTGGAATTGATGAAAAACTATCTTCCTTCTGATTGAATTCATAAATACCCTTATCAGTAGTGAACTTGAGCCCGTCTGAGTGTCTGAAAACTCGGTTTCTTATACTGTCGGGTAACCCATTTTTAATTCCATACGACTTAATTTTTATTACTTCATCCTTAGCTTCGTTCAAGCTCAACCTAAAAACACCAGTGCCTGAATCTGTCATCCAAAAATCTCCGCTTTCGTCCCATTCTAGAAAATCCATTTGTTTTTCAAAGCCCTTGATTTTGTGTTTTAATTTCCATTGCTCATTCGCTTTTTCAAACAAAAACAGATGACCCTCAATGCTTCCCAGAAGCATTTGGTCTTTGCCAGGAACTTCAGTACCTGCCCACAACCGTTCTCCTTTGTAAATTTCTTTGTAGGTCGTACCCTCAATTTGAAGAAGTCCTGTATTGGTGGCTGCCAGAAGGTCACCTGATTTCTCAAAAAACATCCATGCTCTATATGGATAATTTTCAATCGGAGTGAAGAGTTTTTCAGATGAAAGTGACTGCCATGGTTTAGCCTTCGATTTGTATGCTATACCGAGTGCAGAAGCAACATAATAGTAACCGCCATGATCGAAATAATAAAGAACATAACCATTTACACCATGTCTCTCGTCTAGTGTGGTTATTGGTGAATTAAGAATAATCTGACTGATGGCTCCATGCTGAGCCACCCATAGATTGGCATCGCTATCTAGAACCAAATCCAAAACTTCACCACTCGGCAATCCAGTAGATTCATCAAGCTTTTGAATAAGTTTACCATTCTTGTCTATTATGAGGACACCACCAGTATCACTTCCAAAGGCAAAATAATTGTCTTGAATATTTAATGCAGTATAAGCAAATGTATCCTTCAACCTTTGGGATATTACAGTTTCCCACTCTGTTAGATTTTCAAAATCGTAAACAAAAAGACCTTTGGACCGCGTAACAATCAATAGTTGACCTTCTTGGTATCGGACGATTTTAGCCACTCCCAGCCCAATAAATTTTTCGGCTAGAGGAAGTGTAACCAACCGACCTTCTTCTAGTTTTCTTAGTCCTCTCTTTAAATCATTGACATAGTACACCCCATTTACTAAATCGGTTTTTCCTATTGTTCCGTCAACAGATAACACGCTTAAGGTGTCCTTTTGTGGATCGTATAGAATTAAATCGTGAGAGGATTTAAAAACGATTTTTTCGCCCACCAAATCCACGTCTTCAAAAGTACCATTGTTAACATAAGCCGTTGGCATTTTTGGAATTAACGAAGTGAACTGTTGTGTCCCAGTAATATCAGGGGAAAAATATCCAAATTCTCCTTTGCTAGTGCCATATATTCTTCCATCTAAACCAATTTCTACATCCCTAAATGCATCTTCAGCCACACGACTGTCTGTGCGCCAACTTTGGCCATCGAACTCAAGAATGCCAGTAACATTAGCAAAATACATTAACCCATTTTCTGCCTGATCTATAGCAAATGTTTGCTCATGAGCACCATAATCTTGTGGCATATATACATTTATGAAAGGCGTTCCCAGCTCCTTTATTTTAAGACTTTGCGCGGGAAGGTTTCTGGCTGAAAGGAAGATAATTAGACAATATAAGAATGGAAGAAAACTTCGCATTTGTTGGTATTATATTTTGGTTGAATACTCATCTCGCTGTATTTAACGAGAGTGGGAGAAAATATAAGGCAATATAGGTTATCTACAAAGGATCTATCTTTAGAAATCTAGAATTAACCTCAGAAGTATACTTTAACAGAATGAATAAATAAACCCTGACGATTGCTCGCCAGGGTTTCTATTCACCTAAACACTGTAGTACGATAGTTACTTCTTAACTATCAACCTCAGATTTCTTACTTGGCCTGCGGTGACAAGCCTTACAATGTACACCCCACTTGGTAGTGAGCTTGCATCGTATTCTACTTTTACTGCTGTGTTGGCTTCTAAGTCCCCTTCGAAGATCTCGTCCATCTCAGTTCCACTTGTAGTCATTAAGGCTACTCTTGCCATTCCTGATACATTGGTCGATACGGTGATCATCGTGGTGCTTGCCGTAGGGTTTGGATAACTCTCCAGACTCAACTCTGTAATGAACAGGTCTTCTGGACTTGTTGTCTCTCCTAAGGTGAACTCTGAGCTCGACATGTTCGTGTTGCTACATGAGCCTAGCTTAGCGCCTTTTCTCAAGTAGTCCTGAACCTTGTCTTTCTTAACGCTCAACTGCTC
>CAYGKL010000097.1:0-6757 GCA_964350505.1 uncultured Roseivirgaceae bacterium
TACCATTGGTATAAAAATCTGAATTCAGATTCCAAAGGCTCCATGAACCCCGTCCAGAATGGGTTCCCCGTCAATTGACGGGCTTTAAAAAATAATGAGTATTGATTATCAATGACTTAGGACGAAATGGGGGTTCTCTGCGGCTCCACCATCGCCCTCCGAAGCTTCAGCTTGGAAGAGCTTTTTTATTTCTGCCTGTTAAACTCCGTCATTGCCACTCTTATTTCACCATAAGTATATTCATCGCCTAACTGACTTTTAATTTCATTAAGGCCTGTGGTCTCTGGGGTAATAAGGCTGAGGATGTTTTTGAGTTTTTCCTCGGCTACTAAATCAGTAGCTTTTACTTCTCCGGTTTCAATGTATTTACAAAGGTGACCTTCGATAGTTGAAGCGACCAAGCCTCTTTCTTCAGCAATTTCTTCAACAGTTTTCCCTTGCCTATATAGGCCAAAAGAAATTTCGGAAGTTGGCGTCTTATCTTTCTTCTTTTCGGTTTTTGGTATGATCGACTCTTTAAAAACGTCTTGAATATCCTGTTTAGTAAGGGTTTTTCCATCAGCCATAAACTGAATATAAAGGCTTGTTCTGAGCAGCGCCATTTGCTTAGCAAAAAGGAGCTCCTGCAATTCTTTTAGTTCCTTTCTGTAAGTTTTTAGTCTGGTCTTGTCTTTAAGGTTATTGTCGTGAGTCTTAATAGCTTGATGGGCTGAATCAAGAATTGGCGTGAAATAATCAGCTGCTTTCTTCACTCTTTCAGCTAGTAACTTCAGGTCCTTGTCTTGATGGATGATATTGTAAGATTGGCTTTGAAACCCTCTGCCAACCTTGGTCAAGCCGTTTAAAGGTTCTACGAGTTCATTGGTCCATGTTAGGAATTGCTGCTTCAGCGATCTGTTTTCTTGCTTGTCGAAACTCGCGATATGGCTTTTGAAACTGCGCACTAGTCCATCAAACTCGAAATGTTGACAGATCAGTTGAAAGAGGTATTCGTTTCGGTCTTTCGCTAGTCGATCTGAGAGTTCATTAAGTGTTGGCTTAGCAGCTGTGAAATCCTTCATGGAGCTAGCGATATCGAAGCTATCAGTCGGAATTTTAGACGAAAGTACCAGTCCACCTAAAGAGGTAAGTCTGGACAAAGCTACATAGACCTGCCCTTGTGTAAATGCTCCAGATAGGTCGAGGATGGCTTTTTCAAAAGTAAGGCCTTGGCTTTTATGCACGGTTACTGCCCAAGCCAACTTCAATGGTAAATGAGTAAAACTCCCGAGTATCTTTTCGTCAATCTCGTTGGTGTTTTTATTCAAAGTGAAGCGTTTATTTTCCCAAGTGTATTGAGGCACTTCAACTTCATCTCCATTTTCAAACTTCACTCGTATTGAGCTAGAGGTTAGATGCGAAATGTGGCCAATCTTTCCGTTGAAAAACTGACTTTCTCCACTTGGATCATTCTTGATGAACATCACTTGGGCACCTTCCTTCACTACAAGCTTTTCAGCTACGGGGTAAGAGTTTTCAGGAAAGTCACCAGTAATTTCGGCTTCGAAAGATTGACTTTTGGTATCGATGGCTTTTAGCCTTTCGTTGTTAATTTCATCAGCCTTCCTGTTGTGTGTGGTTAAGTGAATATAGCCTTTAGCATCTTCTTCGCTTATCTCGGCACGATGATATTGGTTGAGGAAATCAATGTCACTTGTAGTCTGTTCATTTTCCCTGAACCTGTTTAGAATTTTGATGAACTGATCATCACTTTGCCTATAAATTTTTTCGAGTTCAACATGAATAAGAGGTTGGGTTGAAAGTGCTTTAGCTTCGAAAAAGTATGAACTCTGATAATAGCTTTTCAGAATGTTCCATTCATTGTCTTTGACAACGGGCGGTAGTTGTAGCAGGTCGCCAATAAATAGTAATTGTGTTCCTCCGAAAGGTATATCTTTCCGCTTGCGCAAATAGCGCAGCATATGGTCTATACAATCGAGCAAATCTGCCCGAAGCATACTTACTTCATCAATAATCAACAGCTCCATTTCCTGCAGTAGTTGGCGCTTAGAACTGTTGAACCTTAGGTTAGAAAACAGGTTATAAAGAGTAGTAAACTGAGCATTGGCATCTGGAGGAACGATTCTTTCCGGAATAAATGCCCCAAACGGAAGTTGTAGTAAGGAGTGTAGAGTAACTCCTTGAGCATTAATGGCAGCGATGCCTGTTGGTGCTGCTACAATTGTTTTTTTGTGCGTGTGTTTTACAATATACTTTAGAAAGGTTGTTTTGCCTGTTCCAGCTTTACCTGTCAGGAAAACGTGCCGATCAGTTGTGTTAATGAAATCGGCAGTGATTTTGGCATTATCGCTTAATTCGTAATTCATGTGCTTATTGAGTATTCATAATGTTTAAAAGAATGGATTTTTTTGCAAAGCTTCAAACTAAATTGATTTTGCTTGCTTTACTTTAAAGAATGAAGTGCTCTACAGGCAAATATCAATACATGAATGAAGGTTTGGCAGAAACGGCTTTGATCGATCAACATATCTATAAAAACTTCCTTCCTCATGAAGGCCCTCAGAATGTATATGAATGCCAAGTTTGTGGATATTGGCACCTAACTTCAAAAGCCATGGAGCGTAATGAAAGGCTTCAGGAAATGATTGATTCAGGTGAAATGAAAAGAAAGCAAACCGCCAGCAAATGGGAGAGAGGTTTTTAAGTAAGATTATTAGACTTTTTTAAACTGAAACCCGTTTATTCGGGGTATGATCAAACGTTTTTATTGGTTTTTATTGATTTTGGGAATGTGGGGTAGTGCAGTTGTTTATGCTCAGGAGAGGCTATCTACAGCCGCGGAGAATGTATTGGTATTGGAAGAACCCTTTCAAATGCCGGGTTTAGATAGATCAAGGACCATAAGACTCTATCTTCCTCCTAATTATGATGCTTCAAACAAAAACTACCCTGTCCTTTATATGCATGATGGTCAGAATTTATTCGATGACGCTACTTCTTACGTTGGTGAATGGGGAGTAGACGAAATTTTGAATGAGTTATATCAGGAGCAAGGCTTTGAATTAATAGTTGTTGGTATCGATAATGGCCAGGAAAAGCGAATGCATGAGCTTACCGCTTGGGACCATGAAAAATATGGCAAAGCAGAGGGCAAGGAATATATGGACTTTATAGTAAAAACAGTGAAGCCCTACATAGATTCAAATTATAGAACTCTTGCTAGCAGAGAAAATACAGCCATTATGGGGAGCTCTTTAGGTGGGTTGATATCTCACTATGGAATTTTTCAATACCCAGAAATTTTTAGCAAGGCAGGTATTTTTTCCCCTAGCTATTGGTGGGGAGAAGGCCCATTTCTTCAAGCCCAAACCACAAAACTTCCATCGGATACTCAACTGTTTATGCTTATGGGAGGCAAGGAGGGTTTGAGCATGTTAAATTCCTTCAACCTAATGATTAATCTATTTGAGGCCTCAGGGTATGGAGCAGATCAAATGACTTCCAAAATAAACCCTGCTGGAGAGCACAATGAAAGGTTCTGGAATTCAGAATTTAGAGAAGCCGTACTTTGGCTTTATGGTAAGTAAGGATTGTGTTCCTTCTGGCATAATGATCCATTATATTTGAGCTGAATTAGATTAACATGATCTTTAGAATCATTGCAGCACTTCCTCGATGGTTGATTTACTTGATTGCAGACTTTTTGTGGTTCTGGGGCTTTAAAGTCTTTGGATATAGGCGCAAGGTAGTTCGAGAGAACATAAGGTCATGCTTTCCAGAATTTACCGAGGCGGAATTGAAAAAGGTCTGGAGTGACTTTGGAAGGCAGTTTTTGCATGTCTTCGGAGAGGCTATTTTCTGTTATCATTTCACACAAGAAGATTGGAATGAGAGAATTATAGTAGAGAATTCCAGAAATGTAAAAGAATACCTAAAAGAGGATAAAGCGGTTTTGATTGTTTACGGACACATGACCAATTGGGAGTGGCCAATGGTTTCATTAGGTGAGGTTTTAGGTGTACCCACAGAATTTTTATATAGACCCATGGAGAATGATGCTGTGGATAAAACGCTCTTAAAGTTTAGAGAGAAGCATGGAGGTAAAGGGCTTCATAAGGATAAAGCAATTAGACACATACTCAAGAATAGAGGTACTCCTAGAGTCATTGGACTTGTAGCAGATCAGGTGCCCTCTTTGGGTACTGAAAAACGCTGGTTGAATTTCTTCGGAAAAGAAACAGCTTTTTATGTTGGAGTTGAGAAGATAGCTCTGGCTACTCAAAGCCCTGTTTTCTTTCTTGAAGTATTGAGAACTGAGCGAGGTAAATATCACTATACCTTTCATGAGATTTCCATTCCGCCATATGATAAGAGTTATTCAGGGATAATTGAGAAATATGCCGCTTGTTTGGAAGAGAACATCCGAAAACAACCTTCGGGGTATTTGTGGTCTCATAAAAGGTGGAAATACACGAAGGAGCAAGATCCCTCAATAAAGACCGATGCCAATTAATGTTTCTACGTTCTATCTGAATTAAACCTAAAATCATATTGTTGATCAGCGTCAATTTAATTTCCTAAATGTTCTTTGTAAAGCTAGCTTCATATTTACCATTCGCATGGATTTACTTTTGGTTTAGACTCATGGCTCACTTTTTATTTCATGTTATGAAATATAGAAGAGATGTGGTTTATGAAAACATCAAGAACTCATTTCCTGAGTTTTCTGATAAAGAAAGGCTGTTGATTGAAAAAGGGTTCTATTTACATTTTATGGAAGTTTTTGCCGAACTCACCAAGACTTATAGCTTCAATAAAGAAGATTGGCGTGAACGCTGTAAACTTATTAACCCTGAATTGCTTACTGCCCATTTAGATAATGGAGAGCCTGTTTTATTGATGTCAGGTCATACAGCGAATTGGGAGTGGCAAGCTCATTCTTATAGTAGTCAATTGAGATATCCAGTTGAATTCCTTTACAAACCTATTAGCAATGATAGATATGAAAGGATAATGCATCAATTGAGAACTAGGCACGGTGGAATTCCAATCCCTAAGGATAAGGCCCTACGTGAAATAATAAAAAGGAAGAAAATACCACGAATAATTGGTATTGTCGCTGACCAGATTCCAAGTATAGGTACAGATAAAACATGGATCAATTTTCTCAATCAGGATACTGCTTTTTATGTTGGTGCAGAAAGAATTGCTACAGCGGTAAATTATCCTGTTTATTTTTGCGATGTAGTGAGAGTGGCGAAAGGTAAATATGAAGTTACTTTCAAACCGATTGCCAAACCACCCTATTCAGAATCTCCTCATATCATTAAGAAGTATGCAGAACTTCTTGAAGAAGCTATTCAAAAGAATCCAAGTCACTATTTATGGTCTCATAAGAGATGGAAGTACAGCCGTGAAGATGAGAAACGTGTGTTGGGGAATTAGTCATTCATCTCTCAAAACATCGGCCGGATTTTGCCTTGCAGCTCTTACTGATTGAAAGCTAATGGTCAACCAAGCTATAATTAGTGAACCAAGTCCCGCTATAAGAAAGACACTGAAATCCATTGGTGCTTTATAGGCATAGTCTGCCAACCATTGTTGAACAAGGAAATAAGCTAATGGTGTGGCTATTACTAAAGAGACAAAAATTAGAATCGTAAACTCGGAGGTAAACAAATATACCAATCGGTATATTGATGCTCCAAGTACTTTTCTGACACCTAATTCCTTTTTGCGCTGTTCTGCTGAGAAGGCGGCTAGTCCAAAGAGACCAAGACAGGCAATACTTAAAGCCATAAGCGTAAAAACATTCAGAATCTTGCCCATCTGTTGCTCACTCCTGAAATTGGCTTCAAAATCCTGATCCATGAAAGAGTACTCGAAAGGGATACCAGCATTTAATTCCATTATACCTGATTCTACTTGTTCAATGATGGTTTCTAACTGAGTGGTTGAATTCACAATCGAATTATTCAACCTAATAGAAATATGATAGTCACCACTTTCCCACATCTTGTCATTGTCATCATGAATAATCATCAGCGGATTTATCTCGAATCTTATACTGTTGTAGTTGAAGTCTTCAACAACCCCAATTACTTCAAATAATGCTTCTTCACTATTCGGGAATGTTATATGCTCTCCAATGATTGAACCTGAATCTTTTGAATTCCATCCAAGTGCATTCACTGCAGCTGCATTGAGTATTACCTTGTATTGATCGGTACCTCTACTTTCATCGAAACTTCTGCCTGCCATAAACTTTAGATCGAGTAAGTCCATATAACTAGCGTCAACTCGCAGTCTGTTCAGTGTGGTGGTTTCGCTTTCAGGCCTAAAAACTTTGTACTTGTCTTCATTGTAAACGTTAGGCGGCACTAAGTCCGAGACTCCCACTTCTTCAATTGCAGGATTGCTGTTTAATAAATTTTCGAGAGTTTGGCGATTTTCTTTACCCAAGAGCTCCATGTTATGCACCTGAAGAATATTCCTTTTGTCGAAGCCTAGGTTTAAATTGGAGGCGTAATTGAGCTGTCTTTGAACAAAGAAAGTGCAAATAATAAGTGCCACAGAGATGGTGAATTGTAAAACAACCAGTGCGTTTCTCAGTGGCTTTCCTTTGAAACCAGCACCTAATTTACCCTTTAAAACATCCATTGGTTTGAATGATGATAAAAAGAAAGCAGGGTAGCTACCTGCTGCTAGTCCCAAGAAAATGATGAACCCAAGAAGAGAGGTGGTAAATGGCCAGTTC
>CAYGKL010000097.1:6857-13052 GCA_964350505.1 uncultured Roseivirgaceae bacterium
ACATAATCGAAGTTTCCTGAAGGGCCTATTCTATTGCCTGAGGAAGGTGTATGAATATAAACTTTGTTCAGTGGTTGTAAGTACAGGTTCCACGTTTTGCCCTGCATGTATTCGTCATAAGTTTGGCCAAAAACATTTTGTATTTCAGTAACCGCCCACTTTGGTGGAATGGCCTGAATTTTCTTTTCTAATGCTTGAATGTTAGTACCCGGTTGAACCAAGCCATAGGTGACAAAGGTAGTCCAGATCCATTGGTGTTCTCTATTTTTGATGTGGCTAAAGCTTGACATAGAGGCCAGCAAGTCGAATTGAATATGTGAGTTCGTGGGAAGGTTATTCAGAACAGCGCTTACTGTAAAAGGGCCAGAGTTACCTCCTTGCTCAAGTTTGAGTATTTTGCCAATTGGGTCTTCATCACCAAAGTATTTTTTAGCAGTTTCTTCGGTTATAACCAGACTCAGCGGATCATTTAGTGCGTTTTTCAGATCCCCTTTAATCGCAGTAAATGTGAATATGTCGAAGAAATTATCTTCTGCAATATAAACTTGTTCTTCCCTAAAACTGATTGGGGTGCCATTGATAGGCCGATAAGATACTACATGACTACCCGGTGAATGTACGCGAGTAACTTCTTCAAATTCAGGGATGTCTGTTCTAAGTGCAAGACCTAGATTAGGCCCTGTGGAGGCGAATGGCTCATTCCAATCGCCCCAGATCATTGGCTGATTTACTCTGTAGATTCTATCGCCTTTTTCATGGAAGTTGTCATATGATAGCTCATTGATTACATATAGTCCGATAAGCAAAGAGGCGGTTATACCTATTGAAAGTCCAAGGATGTTGAGAATAGAAAATTGTTTGTGCCGAATTGCACTGCGCCAGGCAATGGTGAACATGTTCCGCAGCATAGGATCAATTTAAATTGCTTCAATGCCTTAGCCAAGGAGTGTGCCAAAAGAAAAAGGTTATTTCAACTCTAGGAATGACCTTTTATTTAAGATTGCCTTGCGTTAATCGTCCTTTTGAGGACGGTACTGGTCGCCAGCGGACGGTTGGTTACCTATCTTCTATTTTGAGAAGATTATTCGATATTAACCTATCAAGCAAAAGACCAGATCCAAGCCAACTATCAATCACTATTCCATCAGGGGAAATTAGAAAGTAAGATGGGAATGATCTAGCCTTATAACGTTGAAACACGTCTATTTTTCTTTCACTATCCCAAAGGATGGTCCAATTCACATCGATATTCTCCCTTTTGGCAATCTGACTCCATCTCTTAGAGTTCTCATCGAAGTTGAAAGTAATGAATTCAATATCCGGAAATACCTTCTGGAGTTTAGATATGAGTGGATATTCTATCCAACATGGACTACACCAAGTTGCAGAGAATTCTAGTACAAGGTATTTATCTCGAAAGTCTTTAGTATCAAATGATTTGCCTAGAGCATCAAAGCCAATAAAGTCTATCATTGATTTTCCGACTTTGGCTTTTTTAGAAGGGCGAGAAACTTTAAGCTCTTCGCCATTGGCTTGCCAAGGGATATAAGTGGCTTTCTTACTTAGTCTTTGACCATTTTCTGAAATGGTTATATCAATGCTTTGGCCTGAAACCTTAAATACTATAGAAAATAAAAGAAGAGTTATTGAGATAGCTAATTTCATCAAGAATAGTTTGAGAATCAATTTTGTATTTTTCACATTTCCAATATTCGATTGTTTTCTGGGTTGGAAATGCCTGGACTATAGCTGCCCGTCCTTTTCAGAACGCTGCTGTTCGCTGGCGGGCGGTAATTACTGCACGCCATGCTTCTCAAGCATCCTTTCTATTTTTTCATCTTTACCACCTTGCCATCTTTCTAGAATTAGTCCTTCAGGTGAAATTAGCAGGTAAGTAGGCAATACATTTATTCCATAATTTGTTAAGATTTCCTGCTTGTTTTCAGCTTCCCAAAGTACTGGCCAAGGCAGTTTTATATTTCTCTTATCTGCTATGTTTTGCCATCCTTTAAAATTGTAGTCTTCATTAAAAGTCAAAACTTGCAAATTCTTGTATTCAACAAGAGACTCGGCCATTTGTGGATAGGCCAGCCAACACCATCCACAGCTGGTGCCTGCAAAATCTAATAGTATGTATTTACCTCTCAGATCTTCTGTGTCTGTTATTTTCTTATCTATCGTGGAAGCCGTGAAATCCATCATTCGATCACCCTCTTTGAGCCTTGTTCTTCTATCTACATCAATTGAATAAGAGTTGTATTTAGCGAATTTTTGAATCGAATCTGAAGTTTGCGCGAGTAGCCTTTCCTTATCTTCTGGTAGCAGTGTATAGCTTCTTAATGCCAAAAAATTCTTAACAACTTCGTTCTCCAAATTGGCTTCAATAATTTGGGCTTTATCAGCTTGAGAGGCTGCTAATAAGCTATTCCATAAGTCTTCGCTTTTCGATCCTTTTATGGTAATCTCTTTCGGAAATCCTGCCTTAGGCACAAAAATTTTGGTATTGCTATTATCTACCCAAAAGCGCTTTACCCTGTTCTTATAGACAAACTGTACCAATTGAGGCTCCTTTAAATTAAGGGTAAAGTTTTTAATTGGTGGTTCAGGAATAAGTTGATATGCCTGATCACCGATGAAGAAAAGCAATTCGTCTTTTTCCTTAAAACCTTCTACTGTTACTTCAAGCCTTAAGGAATCTTGTGCGTAAAGTCCGAAGGAGGTGGAAAATAGACTAGTAAGAATGAAGAGAGTGCTTAGAGAACTTTTCATATTGAGCGTATTTTTTGTTGTTCATTAGTAACGGTATGTGTTTTCGATATCAATGAAGCATTCTCTTATGGATGATTCTTCTCGCAAGAATTAAAAAAAGGATGATCATTATACTCTAGTGCAAGCTGGCTTCTAATTTTTTGAGAACCCTTTAGATAACTTTGGAACATTGCATTACTTGGTGACCCGCTTATTTTTGTTTTATTTCTAAACCGTCTTCTTTCAGTTTTTATGGTAGTTTGTCCTGGGTCAATAAAAAACTCTTTCCATTTATATTGAAGGAAGAAGCTTTTCGACTTTCTGAGATAAATAATTCCCCTTGTCGGTTCGGAAATATTCAGTTCAATGTTTTGTTCGTTAGTTAACGGATCTAACTGAAAAGATTCACCATTGTGGAGTTCAAGCTTCATTCTATCACCTTCCTTAAATCCTTCAAATTGGAATTGAATAGAAGTTTTTTGCGACCAGGAGATGGAGGTAATAACCATTAGACAGGCTATTGTAAGTATGTGTTTATTTTTCATAATGTGCGTACTTAATATTTAATATACTTGCGTCTTACTCAACGAAAATATATTAAAACATTAAAGAATAGAAGATATTCCCTAAAAAAAATGCCATACTTTTTCAAGTACGGCATTAGTTTGTATGTTAAGACTAGTTCTATTTGCCCAATAGCTCTGTGCTTCTTTTAATAAAGTCGGTGAGTTCTTTTCCCTCTAATAAACCTTGAGAAAGCATGGCCAAGTCAACTGCTTGTTTGGCAATTCCCTCTTGGCCTTCTTTAGCTTTAAGGATTTTATCTGCCAATGGGTGATTCCCATTCACGGTTACGTCCCAACTATCTGGCATTGAACCAAACATATTGAAACCGCCTCCACCGCCAGTGGCTTGCATCTCCTTCATTCTACGCATAAACTCAGGCATGGTGATGGTTACAGGAGCATCACTTGGGGATAAGGCCTCAATCTCAACCTTGAAAGTTTCTTTTCCAATGGCTTTTGTAAATACACCTTTTAAACTCTCTTTCTGCTCATCTGTAAGGATCAATTCTTTCTTCTCATCCTTGTCGATCAACTTGTTGAGGTTATCAGCATCTACACGTTTGATCTGCGTTTTCTCCAGCTTTGCTTCCATGTGGTTAACGAAGTGGCTGTCGATTGGAGAATCAAAAACCAATACATCATAACCTTTGTCTGTTGCTGCTGAGATAAAGGCATCTTGTTTAGCCGGATTATTGGCATATAACCAAATCTTATTCCCGTCTTTATCGGTCTGGTTAGGTTCTATTTGAGCCTCGTACTCTTTTAGTGTGAAGTACTTTCCGTCAGTGTTTTTCACCAAAGCATAGTCAGTGGCTTTCTCATAGAACTTCTCTTCTGAAATCATTCCGTATTTCACAAACAAGCCTATATCATCCCATTTGCTTACGTAGGATTCTCTTTCTTTTTTGAAGAGTTCTCCCAGTTTATCAGCTACTTTCTTAGTGATGTAAGTATTGATTTTCTTCACATTGCCATCAGACTGCAAGTATGATCTAGAAACGTTTAATGGAATGTCTGGTGAATCGATAATACCATGAAGAAGCATCAAAAACTCAGGAACAACATCCTTCACTTCATCGGTAATAAATACCTGACGAGAGTAAAGCTGGATTTTGTTCTTCTGCATTTCGAAGTCATTCTTCAGCTTAGGGAAGTAAAGAATACCTGTTAGCTCGAATGGAAAGTCTACGTTCAGATGAATCCAGAATAATGGATCTTCAGAGAATGGATAGAGCTCTTTATAGAATTTAAGATAATCCTCATCTGTTAAATCTGAAGGCGATTTTGTCCAGATAGGAGTAGTGTTGTTGATGATATTGTCTTTCTTGACGGTCTTCCACTTCTTCTTACCCTCTTTGTCTTCACCATCTTCTACAGACTCTTCCTTCTCACCAAACTTCACTTCGATTGGAAGGAATTTCGCATACTTGTCAAGCACTCCCTGCACTCTGTGTTCCTCCAAAAACTCTTCAGAGTCTTCGTTGATATGCAGGGTGATAGTCGTTCCTCTTTTCTTTCTCTTACCTTCTTTAATTTCGAATTCTGTGCTGCCATCGCAAATCCACATGGCGGGCTCAGCACCTTCTTGGTAACTCAAAGAGTCAATTTCAACTTTTCCAGCCACCATAAAAGCAGAGTAAAAGCCTAAACCAAATTTACCGATGATCTCTTTGGCATCTCCAGCATCTTTGAATTTTTCAACGAACTCAGTGGCACCAGAAAAAGCAATCTGATTGATGTATTTTTTGATTTCCTCTGCAGTCATTCCAAGACCGCTATCGCTTACTGTTAGGGTTTTCTTCTTCTTGTTTACAGAAACTTCAACCCTAGTTTTACCTAGGTCACCGGTATATTCACCAAGTGCAGCGAGTCTTTTGATTTTTTGTGTGGCATCCACAGCGTTCGATACCAATTCCCTTAAAAAGATTTCGTGATCTGAATAAAGAAACTTCTTAATGATCGGGAATATGTTCTCGGTATGGATTGAGATTGTTCCTTTCTCTTGCATAACGTTTTGTCAGTTTTTTGATACGGGGGGCTAAAATCAAATGCCGTACCAATAGACTAAGGGTGACAGGCTGGCAGAATGTATACTTTTACAACCTTCTGATTACATTTGTAGTCATTAGAGCATAAAGGTTTCAAAATGAGAAACTATTCGTAATTATTCCTAAAATTGAGAGTTGATAAAAGAAGATGAGAGCAAAGAAATTCAGTTTATTGATGTTGGTAGTATTGGCGGTTTCGGGCTGTCTGGGTGGAGAGGATGACGTTTTGGACTATGATCCATTGGCGCAGTTGGAGATTGATAAAGCAGCAATCGATAATTATTTAAATGCGAATAACATTGTTGCTGAAACAGAAGAAGGTACCGGCATCAGGTATGTGATAACACAAACTGGGGATGGCACTAAACCGGGAGCCGCTGATCGTGTGGCAGTAAACTATGAATTATATAATTTCAATGGTCAACTGCTTGACACTAGTGTCGAAAGTGTTGCAGAAGATGGTGGAATTTTTGATCCTCAAAGAGACTATGCTCCATTGGAGTTCCAGATAGGTACCAACGGCATTATAACCGGATTTCAACGTGCTACATTGTTATTAGATGTTGGTGGTAAAGGGGATTTTTATATTCCTTCGGTTTGGGCCTATCAGAATAGAAGTCAAGGAAATATAGGAGCCAATGAAAACCTAATTTTTGTAATTGAATTGGTAGAAATTAACCCGTAAAAATCTCTATCAAAGAGCAAATAGAAAGGCGGTATAGTTGAACTTAACTATACCGCCTTTTTTTGATTCAAAGTGTTCTATCTAATTCTATCCACACTCTTTACTAGTTTTTCATCTTTGCGAATGAAACGGTTGGCAATAATGTTAA